>JBFGLD010000197.1:0-8083 GCA_041576335.1 Anaerolineae bacterium
CATACTGCGGGCGGCTCGTTGTAGGGCCGTATTTTTGGGCGAATGCAAACTCGAGGCCACGGTTTGAACATGCGGGCTGCGAACCAGGGGATGCGGCCTAAAAATGAGCTTCGAGCGAGCTTGTTGCCTATTTTTGTTACTCTTCATGGTGCTAAAAAATGCAGCCCATACTCCGCCGATGATACTCATCACAATCCCAACCACCGTGAGCCACCAACCCCAGCCGAGTGAGACGGGCCCGTTGTATACCGCTGCGAGAGGGGGCTGGATCAAGCGAAAGTGCCAAATCGGTAAGATTATAGCGGCGATACCTCCGCCTACCAAAAAAAGAGCCACTGCCTTTAAGGGTAAACCTTTGAGCATGGGCGCAGCGATCGCTAGCCCAATGGCCACCACCGCCAGCCCGGTTTGCAGCCTAAACTCGGAGGCAATCAATATTTCCGGTGTCCAAACCGGTGAAAGAGCGGCCAGGGCAAAGGGAATGACCACCAGGCGCAGACCCCACCGGAGCCAGGATGCTAACATCAGGATTTTGTTTTCGGCAATGAGAGGTAAAGCTATCATAGCCACGAACAAAGGAAGCAAAAACCACAGACGCTCAATGTGCACCTGGTTAATTCGTATTTCAGGTAAAAACTTGACGAATTCTGCCAACCCTGGCCCCGTTAATTGCAGAGCCACGCTTTCGCGCCAAATCCACGGCGCGAAAGCCCCCCCAACGCCGGTCAGAAACAGGCCAAGGCTGAGGAGCGAAGATGAGGCGTGACGACTGATGCGTGATGGGTCGTGACCGGTCGATCGCCTGTCAACTGTCGTTCGTCGTCCACCGAGGCCAGTTGGGCCGTCGTCTGTCTTAATTCCTAATGGCCAATCTGCCAAGATCCTAATCTCCCCTAATCTCGACCATCTCTAACACTAAACTTGTGCCCGCTGGGTTTCCGGCCTCATCCAAAATGTCCAACCGTTCAAAGGTGTCGGTCAAATAAAGCCCGATGTGCAGCGGGTAACGACCGGCAGCTACGTCCAGTGGCAGCGGAATGGCATGTTGGTCGGCGATGATTTGGCCGGGCCGCCACAGATTGGTCGGGTAACTCCAACAGACAGGCACACCGTCAGCCTGGGCGATCAGTCCGCTAGCTTCGTTTTCCAGATGGGTAAAAACCTGATAGCTGGCCGGTATCGACGTCAAAGCCTGCCAGTACAATGTGACCGGCACGCGTCCGCCGGGGTAGGCTCGGCGGGTATCTAAATCATAACCAATAAGTTGGACCAAGTTTGAAAAATTGGCTTTTAAGGGCACCGAACCCCGCGCCGAGCGAGCGAAAGCAGCCGGAGTCGCCGTGTCATCAAATTGGGAAGATAAGACTGCGTCATCCAAGTCGCCCAGGTTCAACCTGGTAGGGATTTGCTGCAAGATCTTCATTTGTTTGTGATTAGACAGCGTTACTTGACCGATTTGGGTATAGTTCGTTTCGATAGTTTCGGCCGGCGCCTCAATCGGATCGATCAGATCTTCGGCCAGAAAGTAATACTCCGGCCGAGAATCACAAGATCGGGGCGCTCCTCGGGTGTACCAGGTGGTTACATCCGGTTCCTCATTGCTGCCGTAGTCTCCCGCCAGCTCGCGCGAGACAACTTTTTGGCCGATCGCTTTCCAGCCCGCGCGATGGGCAAAACCAAAGAAACCGGCGGCCGGCGGTTCATCAAAGGGACTCCAGAACCAAAGTAGATTGCCCAACGGATAATCTTGCCAATATTCGACATCGTGGCGTACGAAGGCGTTCCATAGAAAAATGGTTGAGACCGAAAAGAATATGGCGAACAGGGTATTAAAGATAAGGGCTGAGACCTTAAGTGGGGCGAGTTTGAGGCGAGATAAGGGACCGTTGGTAAGCGGCAATTGAAGCTGATGCCAGGCCACGGCGGCGAGGACCGACCAGGCCGGAACGATGGTATAAATATGAGTTAGCCCTAAGGCAACCACAAAGTTGTATCCCAAGAAAGGTACGGCCAGCCAAACAATGAGGGCCTGCAGTGCAGTTCTGCTCACTGATAAAGCAAAGAGTGCACCTAGAAAAAAGAGGGCGAAGGGCAGGAATGATAGATTGAACGTTTCGCCGGCCAGCATGTTTGGAAGAAATGTGACCGCCAGGACGGTAAATCCGATCAAAGCCGCCAGCCACCCGCGACCCCGGCGAGCGCGCCAGAGTAGACAGAACAACAAACCGAATACCAACAGGCCGGTAAAAATAATATTATAAAATGAGCTATAAAAAGTGTTGAAATGAAAAAAGTCAGGCAGGCTGTTGCGTAATTCACTGCCGATGCGGCCACCCACATAGTCGCCGGTGCGGTTGGCCTGCGGATCCAGGCTAAAGGGGAGATAGAAGGGCAGCGCAATAATCAAGAGGCCAACCAGAAATGGAGTCAGGTCAGAGACGAAGCGACGAATGAACCGCTGAACATTGCGCATAGGACCGGGTTCGGGAAACATGAAGTCGGCTCGCCACGTACCGACGAAGAGCCAGCCAACAGCAGGCAGAACCAAAACAGCATCATAATGAGCCAGTAGTCCGGCGCCCAGGCAGACACCGCCCACGAAGGCAAGACGCTTATGCCTGGTTCGGCTCCATTGCAGCACCATTAGAAAGGCCATACTGCTCAGCCACAGCACAAGCGCTTGGTATTGCACGATGCGACCGAAAGCTACCGCAAAACCATTCAAAGAAAAAAAAGCGGCGGCGAGCCACCCGGCTCGCGGCCCGCGAAGGACACAGCCAACAAGATAGATCGTTACAATAGCCAATACAGAAGCGATTGTAAACGGCAAGCGAGCAATGGGTTCGTTGATAATCCCGGTTAAGCGCCACAGGGCCATCGGCAAAAGTACTTCAGCGGGTCCCTTCGAGCGCAAGAACAGGGCGTCTTCGTGACCTTCCAAGGCTTCAGCGGCGGAAATCAATGCCAGCGCCTCGTCACCTTGAAACTCGCTGTAATCAAGGTTGGCCATCCGGAGAAAAAGGGCAGCCAGCAAAATGAGCAGCATCGGAATAGATGATATCGAAATGGGAATTGCCGTAGATGAGGCATCACTGTTGGGGGATGTGTAAGCGGTGAAAAAAAAAGGCCAGATAGCAGCAACATTGAGGCCTATTAGAAGTTGCCATGTGTCAACAGAGCCGGGGAGATAGTGAAGCAGTAAGGTGGTCAGCAGCGTAAGGCCGTAACTGAGGGCGGCTGCGGTTGCAATACGTGTGGAAAAGGATTGAGTTGGCAAGAATTTGCCGGCCCAACCTAAACCAGGCAAAAAACAAATCAGAAGTAAGGCACCTGTGACGCGAATTGGAGTTCCCGCCGGCAGCAGCAGCGCCAAGTTGGCCATCAGCAACGCGGTTAAATAAAGCCACGGCATCTTATCCCTGAGCGGCAGCCTTAGTATCGACATCCGTACTCTGAACGCGCCGCTTACCCGATTGGCCAGGTTTGAATGTTAGTTGTCGAGCTTTCAGTTTGAAGGCCCAAGCCTAAGAACAGGGCTTTTTCCAGGGCGAGAGTCGCGATGGCAGACTCCTGCACGTCCAATCCGGTTAGATCCGCCACAGTTATTTCGTCAGGATGGGTTCGACCTTCTATTTTGCCGATTACCAAGTCGCCGAGTCCGCCCCGGATCTTATCTTTGGTAATGACCCCGGCAGCCAGGGCGTGATGGATTTCACCGTTGGCTGCACACTGTTCCACGTCATCAGCAATGATTACAGTTGACCTTGAAAAGACATTGGGATGTAGTTCTTGCTTGGTGGGTTCGTTACTCCCGGCAGCAATAATATGCACCCCGGGTTTGAGCCATTCTGCTTGAATAAGGGGCTGCCGGCTGGCGGTGGCTGTAATGATCAAGTCGGCATTTGTAACGGCTGCTTCCACCGTTGGGGCAATTTCAACATTCAAATCGTGGTCTTCGATAATGAGGCGAGCATAATTGTCAACGTGAACCGGCGTGCGGCCCCAAACTGAGACAAGATTGATATTTCTGACTTCACACAGGGCTTTTATTTGGGCGTAAGCGTGGCGTCCGGAGCCGATGACGGCAACACGCTGAAGCTCTTGATTGGCCAGGTATGAGGCGGTCAATGCGCCTGCTGCACCGGCCCTAAGGAGGGTGAGGTAGCCATTGTCAACCATAATCGCTGCCGGAAAACCGGTCGTCGCATCGAATACGGCAATGAGCGCATTTTGTATTGGCAAATTGATGCTTAGATTATTTTGAAAGGTATTGCCAACCCTTACCACGTAGTAGGCAGCATCAAGTAGGTAGGTACCCTTAACCTGGCTCTCGCCGTCCGCTGCCGGCAAGTGCAGCGAAAAAGAGTCAGGCATATTCATGCGGCCCTCGGCCAAGGCGGCAAAGGAAGCTTGAACGGTTTCTATGATCTCGGTGATGGTAATAGTCTGGCGAAGCTCGTCTTCGTTGAGTATTAAAAGCGACATGCTCACTTAATAAAGGACATTCAGGTTACTAAAACATAGACGACAGTCATTTCAGTCATTTAAAGTATGCTATGAATATTAGAATTGCGTCTGATTATTTAATTAATGCCTGTCACCTTCAACATGTTTAAGTGGTAACTTAGATTAATGATAAAAATTTGAAACACCGGAAGTATAGCATAAATTGCAAAAGAGAAAAATTGGATCGGGTTGCAGACTCGATTAACATAACTTGCCCCATGCCGGGCAAAAAGCTAAGCGTAAGCCTGGTACACGCCAAGAAGTCGCTTGGCTGCTGCTCGCCATGTAAATTTTTGTGCCTGCCGAAAGCCTTGGTTAATGACTTTTTCGCGAAGCGAGGTGTCATTAACCAGACGATGGAGAGCGTCAGCCAGGGCCCCAGTATCAGTCGCAGTCACGAGTAGCGCTGCCTGTCCTGCAACTTCGGGTAAACTGGAATTGTTACCGCAAACCACCGGCGTGCCGCAGGCCATGGCCTCGATTACCGGGATGCCGAAACCTTCATAATGCGAGGGATAGGCAAAAATGTCGGCCAGGGTATAAAGAGTGGGCAGGTCGTCGTCATCAACAAAGCCGATAAGGTGAATCCGGTCGGAAGCGGGTGAGGTCTCGGCGGCAGTAAAAATATCGTCGTAGAGCCAGCCCTTGCCCCCGGCAATGACCAGATGGTGAGTTTCGCGCGCGGGCGAATTGGAAAAGGCTTGAATCAATCCGGTAAAGTTTTTGCGTGGCTCCAACGTGCCGAGCCCCAAAATGAACTTTTCCGGTTTGGCAGGCAATTGATAGCGCCGGCGCACCGTCTCCCGTTGATGAGAGTCGCCGATGGGTCGGAAACGTGCCTCAACACCGGCCCCGACCACGGTAATCCGGTCTGCCTGGATGTCAAAAATCTCGATCAAGTCTTGCTTTGTGCTCAGCGAGTCGGCCAGAATGTGATCAGCCAGGGCCAGACTTCGAGGAACAACTTTTTCTAGCCACCGGCGTAAATTTGAAACGGCACCTTGAGGGTGTCGAATAAACGACAGGTCGTGAACCGTCAGTAAGGTTTTGAGTCGCCGTGTCGGCGGTAAGATGAAATTTGGCGAGTGAAATAGGTCAGCCGGACCGGTAAACCAGTCGACTGGGATCGGCAGTTGAAGACGATGCCAGGCTATCGTCAACCAGCGCTCGGGCAGCGGATATTTTATTAGCCTAAAATTTGGATTGGATTCAAACGGTGTAAAGCCAGGCCAGGGAGCATCGGCGCTGGCGAGCAGCGTGTACTGATTTTTTGTATCCAACTCGGCCAGGGTGGTAATCAGGCCCCGGGTGTAGCGACCGATCCCGCCACGTTGTTTTAGAGCTGCGGTGTAGTCAATCGCGATTCGCACTGGCTAATTACCGCCTTCCGATCCGCGAATGTAGTTGCGATCACAGACCGCGGTAAGTCCATAGGCGATTTACGCCGAAATTCCAGAAGAGTACGATGCCGATCGCAATTGCTTTGGCGATATTGTAACTCCAGGGTTCGCCGATATAAGAGACTAACATACTATCAACGCCGACAACAATCAAATTGTTTATTATCAAACCGACAAAGTTGACGATGGCAAATTGGGGCAGCTGCTTCCGTTTCTTACGGTTGCGAGATTCGGGGAAAGTCCAGAACCGGTTCCAGATAAAATTACTGATGATGGCAACGCTGACTGAAAAAGTGTTGGCCCACAATAAATGCCAGCCAAACACCCCTCGCATTAGGTTGAGTAGCCCGAAGTCAATGGTTGCGCCAAGTGCGCCCACAACTGAAAACTTTACGAACCGGCTGAATTCTTTTGGATTCTCCTGGTGAAAATTAGTGATGGTTTCGAGCACGAAAGTTCTCCTTAGCGATTTTCTGGGCACTGACAAGCGTGATGTATGATTGACGTCACAGCTAGAATGACGGCGATATGTAAATACATACCCTGCACGTACAAATTATCAAAAAAATTGTGGATATGTAAATGGACTAATATACCTAAATTTCCGGCAGCAATTGCTCGATAAAAGCCATGACTGCAGCGGGTGGCTTGCCATCCTATCTTAAAAGCAAAAATCCAAAAAATCAAGTATCCGACGAGACCAACTAGACCAGTTTCTGCACCAATGTTAAGCAAGGTGTTGTGGGCGTGGCCCAAGGGATCAAGCCAGCGCCCAACCGCGTAAACCGGATATATGGCTGCGTAGTTGCCAAAACCGACACCCAGCCAGGGATTGTCTCGCCACATCTCGCGAGCAGCTTGCCAGTGTGCTAAGCGTTCGATGGTCGCAAAATTGGCGTCATTAACTTCCAAGGCGGAGATATCATCAATGGTGGTAATTGTCGCCGCATCGATAAAACGCTGGGTGATCGCGCCGAAAGCCGTATTGTCCGGTGTGTTCGTCAGGTGGTTTGGGTTCCATTCAAAGGCCCCGACCAGGCCGACGAGGGCTGCTGCACTTATCAGAGTGGTAATAATTAAGCCCGGTCTTGCACTGCCGGCAACGAGAGTAACGGTGGCTGCCACGACGAACGCCAACCAAGCCGCTCTGGACTGCGAGGCAAACAGGGCCACAAGAAGCAACGCAACGCCCAGGCTTAGCAGGATTTTCGCGCTAAGATTGGTAAATTTTAAGCGTCCTTTAAACCAAAACCCCGCCGGGCCGGAATTCGAAAGACGAAATTCGGCGGCTGAAAAGCTCCAGATGGCCAGTGACAGAGCCAAAGGTAAAATTAAGCCTAAATACCCGGCGTAGGGATTGGGTTGAGCAAATGTGCCAAAAGCTCTGAGAAAACGACCGTCAAAGAGTAAAAACCCCTCTGGTCCGACCTTGAAAATAAACTGGTAAAGACCCAGGGCTGCCTGGCCCACCCCGGTTAGCAGTATCACAGCCACCACCCACTTCAGATGTCGATGCGGCAGCAAATTAACGAGCAAGAGAAATAGGGCCAACATTTCTACCCATTTGGCCGTTTCGATAAAGCTGGCCCCGATGGAAAAAGTATTGAGCCAAGATAGGGCAGCGCTGCCTAATAATAGTAGAAACGGCCATAACAACGGGGGTAAAGAACGGAGCGGTGGCCCCGCAGCGGTTGGCTTTTGAAAATAGCGCTTTGTTGCTGTTTGAAGAAACCAGGCTGTGAGACCGAGTGCCAACACGATTTCCATGAGCCCGGCTTTGAAACCGCCCAAGGGAACGGCCAGCAAGGTGCTCAATGGAATGATTAAGATGAGGAGATACAGACTCAGAACAGGATAATACAGTAGGAGAACCAAAATGATAGCTCCCCCTAATAGAATGGCCGAGATTTCCGGCGGCAGCCAGGCAATCGCCCCCCCAATGACCATGATGCCGGCAACCACAAGGGACCGGTAAAGTGCTATGTGCGTAGGTGCCGCTGGTAGCGTAGCGGTTAACAACTTGTCAAACACGTGGGCATCATTGCACATAGGCACGGAAATAGTCGATCGTATTGCCTAACCCTTCATCAAGCGAGACTTGCGGTTCCCAATCTAGCACACGCCGGGCCTTGGAAATATCGGGCTGACGAACTTTTGGGTCGTCTTGAATGCGTGCG
>JBFGLD010000198.1:0-8075 GCA_041576335.1 Anaerolineae bacterium
ATACCGATGGCCGTATTATACTGGCGGGACTAATTGAGGTGAAAGATGGTGCGGTCGGAGCAACTGCTCCTCCGTGGGTTCTGCTCAGCAGTACCACGGCTCGGTCAGGTAGGGTACGAAACCATGGTGGCCCGGCCAATCGGGTGCTGAAATTGTGTTAGGGGCGGCAGCGCTGTCTCGATGGGCTCTCTGCCGGATTTTTTGAAATATAAGTCTCCTGGGCAGTTGCCGGCTTTCGCTGCCATAGACCAGGCTTTCGAGGTCTTGTTGTAACCGGTCAACGCGGCGATCAGGATTGTGCCAGTGGTATGAGAGTTTAGCTAAATCCAGGTCTCCGACTTTCTGCCGCACTTCGGCCAATTCCAATAGCCGCGACCCTGGCGGGATCAGCAGGCGTAGGCAGTACTGGATGGGCGCAACCAGATCAACCAGACCTAAACGAGCAATCTCGGTTAGAAACGTGCGATACCCTTTTAAGGTTGTCCAGGGCGTAAAGGCCACAAAGGTAGGCACGAGCGGCAGACCGAGTTGACGGCAGTGAAGTAGCGCAGCCTCAAAGTCTTCCGGAGAATGATTCTTCTCGAAGATAGCCAGAATACGTTCGTCAAACGACTCAACGGCAGTAGTGATGAAGAGACAGCCCGTTTTTTTTAAAGTTTCCAGATGACGGGCATGCCGGCGCAGATGTTCCACCTTGATGGTCACGTCGTAGGTGATGCCGGGAAATTCGTCGTGCAGAGTTGTGACCAACGGGATGGCGTGACCCGGACCGTTAAAAAAGTCGGGGTCGCCAAAGGTCACATGCCGTGCCCCCGCCTTGATTTGTTGGCGAATATCGGCCAGCACGACCTCTCGCTGAACGACTCGAAAGTGCCCGCCATATACCGGAACTACCGGGCAGTGCCGGCACAGGTGTTTACAGCCGCGGCTGGCTTCGGTATATCCGGCGACCTGGCTTTTGCCAGCCGCCGTCATCAAGTGGGCGTACCGACTCAGCCCCGGCAAATCGGACCGGTCGGGGACAAGGAACTGCTGGCGCTGCAGTGAAATCGGCGGCTCAATTTGTGAGGCCGCTGGGATGGACAGCGTATCTTCCGGCGGGCCGGACAACCGCTTGGCCAGTTTTACCAACCCGCTTTCAAACTCCCCACCCAAAATCGTATCAACGCCCACTTCGTGCAAATAGGCTGCATTGACCGGGGCGTAAAGGCCAAAACAGCAAACGTGTGCGGCTGGGTTAACCTGACGCACGTGTGCAATTAAGGGTATGGCCAGGCGGGTCGCCATATGCATCGGTATATAAAAAGCGACCAGGTGGGCTGCCCGAATCGCCTCGATGTTTAGGCTGTCCAGGGACAAATCAAGACAGCTTACGTTGGCCCCTAAGGCGCGCAGCCAGGCGGCCGGTGAGGCTAGCCCAAACGGCTGACGACCCATTTCGTAGGTGGAAATAAGCACAACGTTTATGGTCAATGGTTCCATCACAAATTAAGGTTAAAAGATATTTGAGATAATCTCATACGCGCCCACATATGTACCGATAGCGCTGCCCAAACTCGTTAAAACGAAGACCAAAAAAATGCGCAGCAGTTTGTTTCGCCACCATTTGGTTAGGCTGCTTACATCGTCAATCACGGTTTGGAATTCCTTGACAATGGGAGGTTGATAATAGGCTTGTACGAAGGCGGCCACATACCCGGCCCCGATGACGGGCGTTAAGCTGGTGATCGGCGCGGCGATAAAGGCGGAGATGATGGTTAGCGGGTGGGCAAAGGCAATGACGGCCCCGATACTGCTGGGGATCCCGTTAGCCAGCACCCAAAAGAGTAAATTGTCACTCGCCGCGGCAAGCCCTTTGGTCCAGCCGATATAAGCGATCGAGCCCAAAATGACGGCGGGGATTCCCCAGCCGATCCATTTCCAAACGGCCGAGAGCGGCGGAATCTGTTCGATCTCCGTTAAATCCACTTTGCCGTTTTTTTTCAAGGCCTGGGAGATGCCGATAACGTGTCCGGCCCCGACAACACTGACGATTTTTTTGCCTTGGGCCTCTTTCATCTTCTGGGTCAAGTAAGTGTCACGCTCATCGATTAACACTGTCTTGAGCACCGGTAGGGCATTACCCAGTTCAGTCATAAGTTCTGATAATACATCCTGCTGGCGAATTCTATTGAGCTCCTCTTCAGAGAATTCTTGTTGTTCGAAGATTCCCACTAACCCGGAGCTCAGCAGCTTGAGCTTTTCAATAAAGGACATAGCGTACCAGGCCCGCCGCAGGGTAATGCGAACATCGCGATCGCACAAGAAAATCGGTATGTCATATTCTTGAGCAACTTTGGTGGCCTCCAGTAGTTCAAGTCCGGGCATGATGCCAAGTTTGTCGCCTAATTTCTTTTGGTAAGCGGCCAACAAAAGATTAACAATTAAGGTTGTCAGCTGCTTTTCTCGAATGATTGTTTTGAGGTCAAGTGATTCCCACTTGCGCTGTTCGGACAGCGCTTTGTACCGCTTGGAGTCGAGTTCAACGCATACGGCGTCGGGCCGCTCTTGTTCAATCACCTCTCTGACCAGGTCAGCCGATTCTTGAGAAATATGGGCCGTACCTACCAGAATGAATTCTTGATCACCAACCTCGAAAAAACGCACATCAGCCGGGTAATTTCTTTGAAGAACAGGGTTATCTTCCATAAACAAGCCGTTATTTTTCCTTAGCAATGAATAATTGCCCTACGGTGGATTATAGCTCTGAAGTGGGAATATCAAAGTTTTGCAGGTTGGGATGTCAGCGAAGTCCAGAATTGTGCCGGCGCTGCAACGCGGCATAATGGCTGGGAGCAAGGCCCGTGATTTGCTTAAAAACCCTTGAGAAATGGTGAACGTCGGCATAACCAATGTGAGCGGCAACTTCGGCGACTGAAAAACGCTGTTCGCTTAATAGGCGTTTGGCCAGATCGATGCGGCAGCCCATGTGGAATCGTCTGGGCGATTCGCCCAGCCACTTTTCAAAGAGGGCGCGCAGGTGTGAAGGACTGACACCAACGGCTGCGGCGGTGTGGGCCGCGTTATATGGGAGGACTGAGTTCTCACGCAAAAAAACTATGGCGCTGCGTACGGCCTCAGGATAGGCTGACTCGGGCCAAATAGAGGGTTGGCACATACCCTCCACTCGGGCCATTAACCCATAAAATACGCCGATAGCTTGAAGCTGATAACCCGGCTTCCGCAAAATAAGAATTTCGCGTAGTTCAGCAAATAGTGTTTCAATTTCGTGGTCGTAGCTGAGTGAGAATAACTTTATTTCAGACTGGCCCAGCAGGCGAGGCCAACTTCCTGCGAGCGACAGCCAGTGGTATTTTGCGCCCCGCCGGCTTTCGTATGTAAACGTCTGATTTGGAGGGGTAATCAGCAGGTCACCCCGAGCCACAGCCCGCTTGTGCCCGGGATACTCAAAACTGGCTTCCCCGGCCAGGTGATAAAAAACCTGCGTAAGATCAGCAATTTCAAAACTGCCGGTGCCGTAGTTTGGTTTCGTATGAAATTCACCCGCCTGGGCCAGATAAAAATCCAGCCTATCAGGCAGATCGGCGCCGTAGCCGGTTCGCCAGTAGTCGTATCGTTTTAGTCGAGTACCATTGTTCGTTCCCCCGGCGATGGGCCGGGAAGGAAGCTTTTTTTCCATCCTTGTTCCACCCACATATTTGATTCTAAATTGTTTGGAAGTTTTGTCAATTCATGGTTTCCTCAAACCGTTCGATTCCATCATACGACCGCCGGTCATTGCTGGAAAAGGCGAAATTATGCGAACATGACCACTTTCCCGGCCCGGTGGAACGGCTGACCATCGTTTTGTTCACCAAAACAATCATTTATTACAAATATTTTGTCCTATTCTTATGTTATAATTGAGGCACTGTCACTGCGGTAACGGCAAATTCAATAAAATGCGTCACATATTTAAGATGAGGCCTTTGATTAATGTGCCTCATTTCATTTATTGCATAACTTGAATTATAATACGGGCCGTTGTCTCAGTCGGACAGCCAAACAAAACCGACGAACATCAGACCGCGTGAGCGGTCTTTGTTACATTTAACCAGCTCATCCGTCGTAGATGAACGGCGCATTCGATAAACAATGTAAGGAGAAGTAAAAAATGTCTGATGTTGATGAAATCGATTTGACTCAACTGCCGCTTGAAGGACTTTACGAACAAATGGGCGATGACCTCTACGATGGTTATCAAGAAGAGGTGGTTGAAGGTGTTGAAGAGGCTCTCCGTCGCGGAATTACGCCCTATGATGTTTTGACCGATGGCTTAGTCGCCGGCATGGATATCGTTGGAATTGATTTTCGGGACGGCATCTTGTTTGTGCCCGAGGTTCTTATGGCGGCCAATGCAATGAAAGCCGGGATGGCTATTCTGCGTCCCCTCTTGGCCGAGACAGGCGCTCCGATAATTGGTAAAATGGTCATTGGAACCGTAAAAGGCGACATTCACGATATCGGCAAAATCTAGGTGGCAATGATGTTGGAGGGAGCCGGTTGCGAGGTGATCAATATCGGAATAAATAATGATGCCGATTCGTTTATGGCTGCTATTCGCGAGCACAACCCGGAGCTTATCGGAATGTCGGCCCTCTTGACGACGACTATGCCGTACATGAAAGTGGTCATCGACCGCCTCAAACAGGAGGGTATACGCAAAGATGTCATCGTGATGGTCGGAGGAGCTCCGCTTAACGAGGCGTTTGCCGAAGCGATTGAGGCTGATGCTTATTGTCGCGACGCTGCCGTAGCTGTCCAGACAGCCAAGAAATTGGTTGCCATTAAGCGCGAAGAAGCCGTCTCATAATCGGTGCAACCGCGGCCGCCTGCCGGTCCAAACACAGGTATCCTGTCGGGATTTGAAGTATATGGCCCAATTGCTGTCGCTGACAAAAGTGCTTAATTCAGGTGCGGCTTGGTATCGCGGCGACTTTCATGCCCACACCAGTATTTCCGACGGTTTTTATTCACCGCTTGAACTCGTCGACGTTGCCAGAGCCGAGAGACTAGATTTTTTTGCTGTGACCGATCATAATACCATCGTTCCATCTGCTTATTTTGGCGGGCCGAATGACATATTAATTATTCCCGGCATTGAAGTGACCCTAACCGAAGGCCACTTTAACCTTTTAGGGATTGAAGAGCAAACGGATTGGATGAAAGCTGTTTGTTCCGGCCAAAGTCCTATCACATTTGAGGGATCGGGCCAGACAGTCACTAAATTTATGAAGCAGGCAGCCGGCCGAGCCTGGCTTAATTCCATTAATCACCCTTTTTTGTCACCGTGGTCGTGGCTTGACCAGACAACGGACCTGACATATCTTCACTGTCTGGAAATTCTAAACGATCCGAGTTGGCCTGCTAACGCTCAAGCGAACCCTCAAGCTGTGACAATGTGGAGCCGCTGGCTAAACGCGGGTTATCGGATCAGCGCTATCGGCGGCAGTGATTACCACCGGCCAGAACCGAGGCCGGGAGAAAATAAACCGCCCGAACGGCTGGGTCTACCCAGCACCTATGTGTATGCGACCGAACTCTCGGGAATCGCTGTTTTGAACGGCGTGCGTGAGCGAAGGGTCTACGTTAGTGTGGGGCCGCAGATGAGCTTTCAGGCTCAGGTTAATGGAGCTACCCATGATATCGGCGCTGACCTGGGCCAGGTAGATGGTCAATTAACCTTGACGGCGGCTATTTCCAACAGTCCAAAACCGGGCCTGGCTCAAATTGTCAAAAATGGACAGGTTGTTGCCGAAACAGTTATTGCAGAAAACTCGTTAACCTCCCTAACATACCACGACCAAATTTTTTCCGCAGAGCCTGCCTGGTATCGTCTCGATGTTTGGACCCCGCACGGCCAAATTTTGGCTATCACCAACCCGATTTTCGCCGGTCCACGACAAAAACCGGGACTGTTGAAGTATAGGGATTTCCTGGACCAGTGAGGGCTCACCTATGATTGATCTGCGGAGTTTTGAGGTCCCAACTGTTATGAAGCACGGTTTGGGGGCGATTAACGCGATTGCTGATGTAACAAATAAGTTAGGTATGAAACGTCCTTTGATTGTAACCGATCCAGGTATCGTGAAAGCGGGCTTGCTGGATCGACTTGTAATGCCACTCAAGGCGACCAAACTGGATTATGTGATCTTTGATGAAGTGGCCCCAAATCCCTCGATTAAGTTAGTCGATCGGGCAGCAGCGCGCTACCGAAGCGAGAAGTGCGATGGCTTAATTGCCTTGGGTGGAGGAAGTTCGATGGATGCGGCCAAATCTGTAGGCGTGGTGGCAGCTAATGGCGGCTCCATCTTAGATTATGAATGGTCTGTTCCCCAACCGATCAAGCAGCGTATTCCGCCGGCTATCTGCATCCCGACTACGGCCGGAACCGGCAGTGAAGTCACGCTGTGGGCCGTTATCACCGACCAGGAGCGTAAAGTAAAATTCAATGTAGGCGGTACACCGCTGGTCGGGGCCTGGTGTGCCTTAATCGATCCGGAACTGACCCTTGATCTGCCGGCGGCGGTCACGGCGGGAACCGGAATGGATGCGTTAGCTCACGCCGTGGAATGCTACACTTGCGCTTACGCTCAGCCGTTTTCAGACGCAGTAGCCCTGTTGGCTATGGAATATGTGGGGCAGTACTTGCGAGTAGCCTTTGCTCAAGGGCACAACGTCGAAGCGCGTTATCATATGAGCATGGCGGCGATGCTGGGTGGGCTGGCCTACGGCACTGAGAGCGCCGGTGCGGCTCACGCGATGAGTCAATCTGCCGGGGGCGTACGGGACGTGCCCCACGGCCGCTTGACCGCCAGGCTATTGGGGCCGGTAATGGAGTACAATTATATGGCTGAGCCCCGGAAATTTGCCCGCATTGCACAAGCTCTCGGCGAAGATATCCGGGGTCTCACTGTGTGGCAGGCGGCCGAAAAAGCCGTCCAAGCTGTGCTGCGTCTAACAGAGGACGTAGAAATTCCCAGCCTGCAAGAACTGGGTTTTCAGCAGGAGCAGATCCCCATATTGGCTGAAATCGCCTTCAAAGATCCTCAGACGATTGGCAACCCCCGTGATTTGAGCCTGCAGAGCTATGTACAGATCTACCGACGAGCCTTTGAGCTGGGAAAATAACATCATCGACAATCAAAAACCCAACATCCTCTTCATCATGGCCGACCAAATGGCCGCTCCGGCCCTGCCGTGCTATGGCCATCCCCTGGTCAAAGCACCACACCTTTCGGCGCTGGCCGCAGGGGGCGTCGTTTTTGAGAACGCCTACTGCAACAGCCCGCTGTGCGCCCCCTCACGCGCTTCGATGCTTTCGGGGATGTTGCCTTCGCGGATCGGGACCTA
This sequence comes from Anaerolineae bacterium, assembly GCA_041576335.1. Taxonomy (GTDB): domain Bacteria; phylum Chloroflexota; class Anaerolineae; order 4572-78; family J111; genus JANQQF01. The sequence goes on from JBFGLD010000198.1 coordinate 7,393, forward strand.
TGATAACGCCGCCGAATTCCCCGCCTCAATTCCCACAATGGCCCACTACCTGCGGGCGCTGGGCTATCGCACCTGCCTGGCGGGTAAAATGCACTTTGCCGGCCCGGATCAACTCCACGGCTTTGAGGAACGGCTGACCACGGACATTTACCCGTCTGATTTCGGCTGGACACCGGATTGGGAATTGGTCGACGGGCGCTTCTCCTGGTATCACAATATGCTCAGCGTGGTGCAGGCGGGTGTGTGCCAAACCAGCAACCAGCTTGATTTTGACGAAGAGGTCCTCTTTCACACCGTTCGTAAACTGTACGATCTGGCTCGTGATGATAAGATGCGGCCTTTCTTTCTGGTAACGTCTTTTACCCATCCCCACGATCCCTTTGCTATCACCCGGGAATATTGGGACCGCTACGACCACAACCGGATTGACCTGCCAGACGTAGCCCCACGTCCGTTCAACCGGCTCGATCCTCATAGCCAGCGCCTCTTCCGGATGTGTGCGATGGAGCAGTACGCCCAAACCTCAGACCGCATCCGTAACGCCCGGCATGCCTACTACGGCATGATCAGCTATGTCGATGACAAAGTGGGTCAGCTTATTGAGGCTTTGGAAGCCAGCGGCCTGCGTGACAACACCATTATTATCTTCACATCGGATCACGGGGAGAGCCTGGGCGAGCACG
>JBFGLD010000199.1:0-8057 GCA_041576335.1 Anaerolineae bacterium
CATTTTTCGAACAAGGCCAACACAGCCCGCATCAAGGCATCGGACGAAGGCGCTTTCTCACCGGTTTCTTTCAAACGGCGGGCCCGGACTTTTAGAAATGGCTTTTGTTGAATATACTCGATCACCTCCACCCGGTGCTGACCCTGGGCCAAAATATTTGTACCACCATCGGGCATCTTAAGCATGCGACCAATCGATACCTCAGTACCCACGGTGTATAAATCGTCCGGGTGTGGATCTTCTTGTTCGGTATTTCGCTGCGTAACCACGATCAGTTGGTTTTGCTCGGCCAGGGCTGCTTCTAAGGCCAGCATCGACCGATCACGTCCGACAAACAAAGGCGTCAGCATTCGTGGAAAAACGACGGTATCGCGTACAGGCAGTAGCGGTAATTCTATTTCTGATTCGTCAATATCTAGCTCAATTTCGAATTCGTTTTCCATAGCGGTCATGAAAGTTCACATATTCCCCAAGGCTTTTAGTCGTTCACAGCAATATACCACAAAAATTTACTTTGCTCAATTGACGCAGAGAAAAGTGCGCGGCTGTTGGCGGTAAAGAATATGGTTAGGCTTCGGTGACGATAGCCCAAGTTGCACCGGCCTCTGTTAAAAGCGGTTAGCCACTTTTTCAGGAAAAACGGGCGCAAATTTGACCATCCCGGCGTATCTGAACCAGCCGGGGTGATCGCCACCGCTGTGGCAAGCGCTTAAGTGGATAGGATTTATTCTGACCGTTTAAGGGGTAATAATAGGATCGATGGGTGGGAGCGGAAGGTTATTGCTGCGCAGCCACGCTTCACGGGCATCCGCCGCTAAAAACAGGGAACCGGTTACGCAGATGACATCATTTGGCCCAACTTGCTTCAGAGCCGCATCCAGGGCCCGGGGCACGTTCGCCATCGGGATAGTCTGGTAACCCAGTTTCGCCGCAGCGACGGTCAAATATTGGGGCGTTGCGGCGCGCGGGTGCCTGGAGGCAACCACAAACATGCGATCAGAAATGGGCAGCAAAGCCTCGAGCATATCCGAAATGGGATGATCGTTTGACGCCCCATAAATGAAGGTGATCTTGTACCCCGGGAAGTAATGGTTTAACGTCTGAACCAATTTTTCGGCCGAGTCACCATTCATTGCACTATCGACAATTAGATAAGGGGCTTCCTTAAGAATTTCCATTCGCCCTAACCACGTTACATTAGCCATGCCCGACCGGATCGCATCCGAACTTACCGTAAGTCCGGTCCGTTCCCCAAAGCCGTTAATCGCGGCCATAGCCGTGACGGCATTGACCACCTGATGGTTACCGATGAGCGGTAAAGCATATGACTGGCCACAAATTGCAAAAGATTCGCCTCGCAAATTACCAGGGTTGGTCTCCCATTTCCAATCTCGGTCCACAACAATCAGACGGGCTCTATGTTCCCGGCAGACCGTCTCAATCATCTGCATAGCTTCGTCAACTTGAGGCGCACTAATCACCAGAGCGCCTGGGCGAATAATACCGGCTTTTTCGCGGGCGATGAGCGTCAGGGTTTCACCCAGGATTTGGGTATGATCGTAGCTTATCGCGGTAATCACGGCCACCGCCGGGTCAACCGCATTTGTAGCATCTAACCGGCCTCCGAGCCCCACCTCCAATACAGCCGCATCAATTTTAGCCCGGGCAAAAGCTACAAAGGCGACGATGGTAATTAATTCGAAAGCCGTTAAATCAGGCGTGGTTTCAAAATAGGGCTTGAGTTCATTAGCCAGGTCAATAACCATTTTTTCGGTAATCAACTCGCCGCCCAAGCGAATTCGCTCCCGAAAGGAATGTAAATGGGGCGAGGTATAAAGGCCGATTTTGTAGCCGCCGTGGCGGAGGATACTTTCGCAGATGGCTGCAGTGGACCCCTTACCCTTTGTACCCGCGATTAACAGTGAGGGAAAGTCGTGGTGAGGATTACCCAGGCGTTCCAACAACCCTTGCAAACGCTCTAAGCTCCAATAGGATGCATCGGCAGGGTTGTAATTTGTATAAGAGTAAAAATAACCCAGTGCGCCGGCATAAGAATTAATCGACACCAAACTCTCCGACAGTGATAGTCACAACTCATTAACCACCCAGCAGCCGCGCCACTTCCTGTTCGGCCACGTCCGGTTCCAATTTCTTATAGAGTGGCTTAGGTTTTTGCAGGGCCTGGCCAGGAGATAATTGGCTCGGCTGCCAGCGACCGTGCGCTTCGCTGTCATCGTAACAAAGGGCCACATGCTGACGCTTTTGTTCGCTAAACTCCCGGGCGTACTGCCGGCCAAATAACTGCCCCTCGTAGCCCAAGTAGTGGTGAAGCTGCTGGCATGTGTGTGGGAGAAATGGGGCCAGCATTATTTTCAAATTGTCGATCACCCGCAAGGCAACGTAAATGGACGTACCCGCAGCCGCAGCATCTTCCTGAATCACTTTCCAGGGCGTTTTGCGATCCAGGTATACGTTAGCCGATCGGGCCAAGCGCAAGGATTCGTCCAAACCGGCTTTCAACTTTACCGAAGCCAGTAGATTGCCTACCGTTTCAAATCCCGCTTCAACCTCGGCCAAGATCTGCCGATCGGTTTCTTCCAGCCCTTGCGGGCCAATGTCCGGTACCTTGCCGGCGTAACGTTTGTAGGCAAATCCTAATACTCGATTGACCAAATTACCCCAAGTCGCCACAAGTTCATCATTGTTGCGACGAACAAAATCCTCAAATGTAAAATCCGTATCCCGGCTCTCGGGGGCGATAAAGGCCAGGTAAAAGCGAATGGGATCAGGGTCAAAACGCTCTAACAGATCCGGGGCCCAAATAGCCCAGTTGCGACTGGTACTTAATTTTTGACCCTCCATATTGAGGTACTCATTCGCCGGTACATCATAAGGAAGATTGAGCCGTTTGTTGGGATCATCTTCATATAGCCGCTGCCCGGTTGCAATTAATTCAGCCGGCCAAATAACCGTATGAAAAGGAATATTATCTTTGCCGATAAAGTAATAAGTCTTTGCCGGCGGTTCGTACCACCATGCTTTCCAGGCGTCCGGCTGCCCAATATTTGTGGCCCATTCGATACTGGCGCTAAAGTAGCCGATGACAGCCTCAAACCAAACGTAAAGGCGCTTTTGATCATAGCCTGGCAGGGGAATCGGAATGCCCCATTCAATGTCCCGGGTAATAGGCCGCCCGCGCAAGCCTTCTTTAACATATTGACGACTAAAATTGATCACGCTGGGCCGCCAATGATCTTTGTCATTATTGAGGAATTCCCAAACGGCTTCGCTAGCCTTGGCCAAATCGAGATAAAAATGCTCAGTTTCCCGCAATACGGGCGTCGATCCATCATTCTTACTGCGCGGATTGATCAGATCGGTCGGTTCAAGTAGCTTTTTACAGTTATCACACTGGTCGCCGCGAGCGCCATCATAGCCGCAGTGCGGACAAATGCCCTCAACATAGCGATCGGGCAGAAAGCGGCCTTCACTTTCGGAATAAAACTGCTGCTCGGTACGCTTATACAAATAACCGTTATTCCAACAGGCCATAAAAATGTCTTGAGATACGCGGTGATGGTTTTCCGTGTCGGTATGGGTAAACAGATCGTAGGTTACGCCAATTTGTTGAAATGTCTGCAGAAAGCGCGCGTGAAAGCGTTCAAACACTTCCAGTGGGGACAGCCTCTCAGCATCTGCCCGCATGGTAATCGGCGTGCCGTGGGAGTCTGAGCCGGAAACCATCAGGACGTTATTACCTTTTAAACGGTGGAAACGAGCGAATATGTCGGGCGGCAGATACGCTCCGGCCAGATGACCGATATGTAAATCGCCGTTGGCATAAGGCCAGGCCGTACAAACTAATATATGGTCAGTCATTCAACAGCGTCCTCACTGTAAGAGATTAGAAAATAAGGCGTTTTTGGAGTGGAGTTATTATACCACAAAGTGTATCTTCAGGCTGATTATTTTGTAATAGAGCCCGATACAAAAAAGCATTCGCCGGTTTGGGTCGCCTCAATCCAAGAAGAAAGACGACAGACAAACTGACGGCGAATGAAGCCGTTCGTCGTCCGTACTCCGTCTAACTTCAGCCGAATGATAGGACCATTTATGCCCTAGTTTTCCCAGGTCAGCCAATTAATCGTTACTCTGCCGCTTATATCCCAATCCACTACTGCGAATTTACCGTACCGCCCTTCGCTGGTGATATAACAACCCTGGGTCGAGTTTGAGCCATCGACTCCAGTTATCGGCGCGCCGTAGGACGCAGCGCGACAGTCCACGGGGGTAATATCGGGGTAAGACTGGCTGAACAGGGTGCCGGTTGCCCCATTTCGCGGTCGGATTTGCCGCTGCTGAAAATCCCAGAAGAAATCAGCACCGGCCGCGTCCTCGCCGTAAACCAGGCCTTGATCAAAATCGATTGATTGACCCCCAGTGAGGGCAGTCTTACCATCTCGTAATACGGGAGCGGGTGTGGCGGTCGAGCCTGTGACGTTTATCGATAAGTCAGCAGTTGTTTCGCCTGCATCATTGCGCGCAACGAGCTGGTAGGTTATATCTCTATTTGGGCTAACCGTTTTAGTGCCAGGCGCAACAACACCTTCTTCGACACCGTTATACCTTAAGAACGCCTCTTTAGCATTACCCAGGTCCCAACTCAGAATAACCTTTTCACCAACGGCAATGGTATTACGGTCGGCCGTGAACCTAAAGATCGTCGGTTTTTCCGCAGCCGGAGCGGGTGCCGCCCCGGACTGGGTCGATGCCCCAACGACCGGCACTGCCCCGGCATTACTGGCCGTTGAAAACTCGGTATTCGCCGCCACCCAACCGCGGTCGCCGCCGTCGGTGATAAAGATAATTTGCCACCAGGCCGAGAATTCATCTCGCCCCGTAATTTCGGCCGCCTGACCTTGAGCTAACCGTCCAATAACCGGGGAGCTGGTGCTTGGCCCGGCTCGAATATTTAGGCCCACTTTGGCCACCACCATGGGTTTGACATCGGGCTCGCGCGTGGGGGTTGGTTGATCTGCCGTAGTAGGAATCACCACGGGGGTTGGAGTCTCAGTTGGCACGATTTCGGTCGGGGTTGGTTGTACTGGAACAATAGTCGGGGTAGGTGGTGCGACAAGCCTCTCATTGACCGTAACGGCCACCTGGTCGGGATCACTGGCTACCCCATCAATATTGAAGGTAATCACCTGAATCAAATAACTGCCCGCCTCATTGGGCCGCCACCGATAACTGCCGGAAAAGACGTTGACCGGCGGATTGGCCGCTTCCACATAAGTCGGCGCGCCGTTGATCGTTAATTCTACTTGGGCCACACCTTTGATATCAGCTGCCTCAAAAGCGACCGGCACATCTTGCCCAACATCAACCTGGCTTCCCTCCTCAATTGAGGTAATTTTGACCGTTGGCTTCGTTGGCTCACTTGGACGACCACAAGCCGCCAAGACTATTGAAACTAGTAGCCAAAAGATTAGCTTCGTCAACCTGGTCTGGATACGATTTTGCCTCATCGATTGTCATCTCCTCGACAGTAAACCCGGGGATACTGCCATGGAATGTTCACGCGGTGAAGGGAGGTCGAATATTTCGGCTTTGAGTCGGGGACGAACTAGGAAAACTGCCGGAAAGTGGATATGTCTGCTGAAAATCAGTTTTTTGGACTTAGCTTCGGGGTCAACTGCTTTTCATACAGTCCGCGTCGGTCATTGTGGCGCACGGTTATCATATCTTGTACCATGCGGATGGTATCTTTAATCGGATGGACCTTGCTTTCAGACTGATAATACCAGTGGATTGGAATCTCTATGATTTTATAGCCTCTCTTTTGAGCCAGGTATAGAATTTCGACATCAAAGCCAAATCCGGCAATGGTTTGCGTTGAAAAAAGATCATAGGTTACAGAGCGATGAAAACACTTAAAGCCGCACTGCGTGTCCTCAAAGCCCTGAACGGCCATCATCTTGACCAACCAGTTGTAAACCCGCCCCATAAAGTGACGATAGCTCGGTTCATTGTAACGGACAGCCCCCTTGGCCTCACGTGATCCAATCGCAACTTGAAAACCGTTCTGCTGCGGCGGCAAAAATTTAGGCAATTCGGTAATCGGCATGGCTAAGTCGGCATCACACAGAAAGGCAAACTCACCCCTGGCCTGTAACATACCTGTCTTTATGGCGTGCCCTTTGCCACCGTGCTCAACGCATATAAGCCGCATAAAGAGGTACTGTTTGGTAAAATCAGCAACGACGTCTGCAGTGCGGTCCGTACTGCCATCATCTACCACCAGCACTTCTGTTTCATATTCTTGAGCGTTTACAAATTCAGCGATCTTGGGCAGGGTCTGGGACAATCGACTCTCTTCGTTATAAGCCGGAACAACTATCGTCAAAAACGGGGATTTGGCTCGCTTGTTGATAGCGCTTTTCTCCACATTAAATAAGTTATAGCGGCAAATTTGGCAACGCATGATACACGCCCGCCTCGCTTTTGGCAAAATAAACTGGTCATCTGAATGAGGCTTTGCTATAATAGCTGCTTATGCCCTACAAAACTTCATGTCGGGCTCTTGCGCTGAGTCTGGGCTTATTTCTATTTTCGATCTACCTGCTTGGTTATCGCGGTGGATTCCACTCCATTGACGAAGTCTCTATGTTTGCCGTTACCGAAAGCTTGGTTAAATTTGGTCGGTTTGACACTAACCAAATTGCCTGGACACAGTGGACTACTTCGCAGGCTGAAGCCCAGGGCTTTTTTGGCCAAAATGGAAATGTCTACTCCAAAAAAGGGCTGGCCCTCTCGCTGGCCCAAGCCCCGCTTTATTGGCTAGCTCTTCATTTGTCCCAGGTCGGCATACTGCAGACGGTTTCTTTGCTCAATGCCGGCGTTACAGCGGCTACGGGGTTGCTCGTTTTTATGCTGCTTTGGCGCATGAACTTTGCGATGGCAACGGCAGTCGTAACAGCTCTGATGTATGGCTTGGCAACGATAGCATTTGTCTATGCGAAATATCTTTTTAGCGAACCGCTGGCCGGCTTTTTACTTCTCCTAACGGCCTATATGCTTGTTGTTTTCCGGCACGAAGGAGGTCAACGGCACATCGTCATTGCCGGTTTGGCAGCCGGCTCTGCCGTTTTAACGCGCGCCAATAACCTTTTCTTGCTGCCGATTTTTGTTGCTTATCTCTTCTGGATAACCCGGCAAAGGATTAGGGCCGCGGCCCAGGGGCCTGGGAACAATCAACACATTCGACTCCGGCTTAGCAGCCATAATTCACAATTTTCCGGGCACAAGTCATCAATTAAAATTTATCATTTACCGCTCGTCATATTTATCTTTTCCGTTGCCTTGAGCGGTGTCATCCTGATAATTTATAACGCCATCCGCTCCGGCAATCCCCTGCAAACCGGCTACGATTTGACCCTCTTTTCAGCCAACGTGCCCTGGGGTTTATACAAGCTGCTGTTCAGTCCGCTCCGCGGATTATTTGTTTATTCGCCCATTTTGTTGTTAAGCCTGCCCGGCTGGTGGTTGCTGCGCAAATCCCATCCGGCCGAAGCCTGGCTCTTTGCCGCACTGGCAGGCGCAACTATTCTACTTTTCTCGGCCTGGACCTCCGGTGAGGGTCTGTCGTGGGGCAGCCGCTTTCTCGTTCCAATCGTGCCCTTTTTCGCCATTAGCCTGGCCCCGATTATTGAAACAGCTAGACGTGCGCCAAGAAATAAACATCGCCTAATTCGCTTTTTGTTGTCCGCTTTGCTGCTCATCTCCGGCACGATCCAAATCCTTGGCGTTACCATCAACCCCTGGATATACCTAGCCCGGCTTCAGACTAAATTTGGCGGTGAGTTTTTCCTTGAAAACACGGCTGCGCTTTATGATATGCGGTACAACCAAATCACCGGTCAGCTCCAAAACTGGTCCCCGGCAAATTCCGATTTGGCCTGGTGGCAGCCGTGGGGTTTCGACGCTACTGCCTTTACTCTGGGTTTGACCACGGGTATACTCTCTGCCTGGGTTTTCTGGCAACAACTCTCCGCCAC
>JBFGLD010000200.1:0-8025 GCA_041576335.1 Anaerolineae bacterium
ATTCTCCAGCAGCGTCGCTTGATAGCGAAGTTTTTCTTCACTTCGCTTGCGTTCATCTATTTCCTGCCGTGCTCGGTCATATAATCGTGCGTTCTCAATGGCGATCGAGGCTGCGGCAGCCAGCGACTCCAAGAAGGTTAAGTCGGCTGCGCTAAAGCGATCAACTACCGTATCGACGGCGTAAAGGACACCTTGTACTTGGTCTTTCGCCCACAAAGGAACCGCCGTAACAGAACGGAGTTGGATACCGGTTTTCTCATCAACGCCCCCAAAATAACGATCATCTTGTTGGGTATCGGGAACAATGAGGCTTTCGCCGTGTTTGGCAACCCAGCCGGCCAGCCCCTGTCCCGGAGCCAGTCGCCACCCCCGGGGAATTTCCTTTTTGGGACCCGTTGCCTGCTGGCAGACCAATTCGCTCGTGGCCGGATCAATTAACCAAATTGAGCAAGCTAGCACCTCCATTGAGCGACGCACTTCGTCCAGAACATTAACAAACACCTGGTCAAGATCAAGCGTCCGGTTGAATATGTGCCCAGCTTGGTTAAGCAGGGCCAGCTCCCGATTTCGCTGTTTCAGCGCCTCTTCAGCCCGCCTGCGCTCGGTGACATCACGGAGCATGGCATAAAAGCCTTTAACCTGTCCCTGTACGTCAACATCGGGCACATAAATTGCATTGATATCTCGCGCCAGACCATCTTGAAGAAAAATGTTCATTTCAAAGGTGACGGTACGGCCCGTCAGCACGGCATCAATTTTGTCGCGAACAGCCGCATAGGTCTCTTCTTCCAAAAGCTCATCAATTTTTCTGCCGATTAACCCACCTGGAGGATGTCCGAACCACGTTTCGTAAGTTTTGTTGCTAAATCGATACCGCCGCTGGGCATCAAGGTAGACCACGCAGATTGGCAGAGAGTCGGTTAATAACCTGAGGCGCACCTCACTTTCTTGCAGCGATGTCTCTATTTTTTTGTGCTCAGTGACATAATGTCTCAAGCTAGAGCCGATAGTCTGGACTAACCAGCCGATAAAAGCGAGCAAAAATGCGCGGGCAATGACCACAACAAGCGGCAGCGGCTGTAAAGGCAAGCTCAAAAACAATAGATAGGACACGGGCACGAAGATTGTTAGAAATAAGCTATATCGCGAGGTGAGTAACAAAGCATAAACAGGGAGGATAACGAAGTACCAAAGCAGAAAGAAGCTGGCCGTGCCGCCCGTTGTAAACATGAGTAACCAAGTTACGATTAGAATAAAAGCCAGCCGTAATACCAAGAAGCGGGCAAAAATACTCGAGCCAATCAGGCCCGCAAGCCCCAGTAAACCGACGGCCGCTACGGCAAGCCACTGCCAGGGTTTACCCTCAAGAATGAGGAGCACCAATAGACCATGCGTGGCCAGCGCTATAGGGACTAACGGCTCTAATTTGCTTAATCGTGCCTGAACGATACTAGACCCCAGGTCTTGTAGCATCAACAAGCTCCCTTAGGCTTTTGGCTAGCTTTGGCCTAACAGCACCTGGCCCATATGCTGAAAAAGTGCCTCAACTTCCGTCCCGGTTTTGGCACTCGTAAGGTAATATGACATTTCGAATTCGGCTGCAAACGCCTTAATTTGCCTCGATGTTAGGAGGTGTCGATCGACCAGATCCTGCTTATTGGCTGCCAAGACCAAGCAAGCCTTAGAGTTGATGTTTAGGACGTCGGCGGCGTAGGTTCGTAGATTTTCTAGAGTTTCAGGTCGAGTAAGATCGCAGACAAGTATCGCCCCGGCTACACCGCCCAGATAACTCGGCTGCACATGATGAAATTTCCCAATGTCAGCCAGGTCCCACAGCATCATCGTTAATTGGATCGTCTCGCCGATTCCGGCAATAGTCACAATCTTGCGGCTCACTTTGACGCCAACCGTGCTAACATATTTATCTTCAAAGATACTATAGACATAACGGTTGATGAGGCTGGTTTTGCCAACGGCAAAATCGCCTAACAGGCAAACCTTTCTACTTAATGACCTCATGAGCGGATTTCACTTTCGTCGGCTTAAAAGAGAACTTCAACGCGGTAGGTAGGCACCGGCTTTTCGATACCTTTAACGTCGAGCGGAGCCATAGGGTTTGATTTAACCCGATTCTTAACCGCCTGGTAGGTTTCCTCACCGATGTAGACCTCGCCGTGCCCGGCTAACATGGTCAGCCGATAAGCCATATTGGTCGTATTACCGATGGCACTAAAGGCATATTGCCATTGTGCCCCGGTATTACCAACCAGGGCCGGCCCGGTAAAGATACCTACCCCAAAACCAATTGCAGAACCCCAATTATTGGCAGTCACACTGTAATTTGTCGAAATAGCCTCATGGATACGAAAACCCGCTTGCACAGCTCGCCAAGCATGATCCGGCTGATCAACGATCGCGTTAAAAACGGCCATGATTGCATCTCCCATGTATTGGGCAATTGTACCTTCAAATTCGGCAATAGCTTCACTGGCCACATGGAGGTGGTGATTTAAGAATGACATGACCTCCTTTGGGGGCAGGGTACGGGCCACTTTGGTGTAGCCGCGCATGTCGGCAAAGAGAACTGTCACTTCGCGTAATTCTCCCCCCGGTTCTTGGCTCATCTGACCGCTAAGAATCGCATCGACAACATCGGCGGGCAAGTAGTGTCGGAGCACTTTGTCCAGCCGGTTATTCAATTGGAATAATTTGTGGGAAAGTAAATGTAATTCATTACGCTGCTGAGTCACTTGCTGCTTTAAACGAGCCTGTTCGGTAACATCAGTCACCAGCAGCAAAAGCCAACATGATAATGTTAGGTCGGGGCACGCTTGCAGCGTCAGATCCAAATAACGTAGACGACCGTTACCGTCAAGACGATTAACCATAGGCAGATGGAGATCCGGCACGCGACGGGCGGCGATATCGGTTAAAAGCTCATCATACCCGATAAGTTCCGGAAGGACCTCATGCAAGTGGGAGTTGAGCACGGCCGTCCGGGGCATATCAAGGAGCTTTTCTAAGCGGGGACCGGCTTCGGCAATAACCAGGTTTGCATCAACAAGGGCGACCTCCGTAGAACTAGCGGCCAGAATAGCTGTTGTTAAAGGGTTGCCCCACACGTAAGCATTCGATTGATGTTCACCTTTGCTTGTATGTGCTGATGGCTTCGCCTCACGGTCTTTATTCATTCAAACAAACTTTCACGCCTTTATGTACCCGGTCTTGGAGTAAAAATTCAGGCCGGTACCCTACGTTACCTCTCTGTTTGAAACGTCTACAAGTAAACAGAATATTGAGAATTTGTCCGGACACCAGGGCTGCGAACCGCCTTTCGAACTGCACTTGGCGGTTATCCAAAAATGGCAATGCAGATTTCATACGACTTTCAGTAACGACTAAGGTGCAGGTTCAGCGCTTTAAAGTATATCATAAGCGCGTATCGGGAGCAACGAATTTTGGCAAAATAGGTATTAAGTATTAAACGGCGAGTCGTCCACGGTCCTCTCTCAAATCCCGATGACCGGTTCTGCCAGCCCGTCTATAAGAAATGCCCGAGCCAGATGAGGGGTATTGTGGGCAAAACTAACGCCTCCAGCTCGATCTATCATGATCAAGCCACCCTGACCGTCTACGCGTTCGGCCAAGACCCGAATTGCGGCGATAGAAGCCGAAGATGACGCCTTCCACTCGCCCTGATCGGCCAATCTTGCCGCAAATTCGGCTGCCGTGCGCGCCAACTGGACGCGAGTGATCGATTCGCCGTGGCCCGTGCAGGAAACGGCTGCCGACTCGTTGTCGGCAAAATAACCGCAGCCCGGCAGGGGACTGTCGCCAATACGCCCCACCGGCTTAAACTGCGTGCCTCCGGTCGAGGTCCCGGCCGCCAAGTCGCCATTGCGATCAATTGCCACGGCCCCAACCGTCCCATCGGGCTGCCGGTGCGCGCCGGTCAGGTTGAGCGAGCCCTGTTTACTATTATGCTCATATCGCGCTTGTTCACGCGGCAAGATCAGTTCTGCCGGCGCAATGGGCGAAATCCCCTGGCCAAGGGCCCACTGGACCGCACCCTCGCCGGCAAACATGTTGTGCGGGCTTTTTAACAGGAGCCGAGCCACCTGAATTGGGTTTTTTAGCCGCTCGACAGCCACGACAGCACCCACCTGAAGCGTAGCCCCATCCATTATCCCGGCATCTAACTGGACCACGCCGGCCCGGTTTAAGTGTGACCCGATCCCGGCGTCGAAAGCTGGGTCATCCTCTAAAATTGTGACAGCGGTTACGACCGCATCCAGGGCTCGTCCACCGCTGGTCAAAATTTTGTAGCCGGCTAAGGCCGCCAGGCGGCAGCCGTTTTTATGAGCCTCGTGTTCATCTTCGGGAATGTTCCAGGCGCCGCCATGAACGATTATGGCTGGTTTCATGTCAATTGTCTTTCGCTGGGACGCAGATCTTTAATATTGAGCTGCATCTCGCGTCGATTGTTCCAATCATTAAATTCGAGCTGATGGACCACATCAATTTCCTGCGAGGGAGATAGTTTCGTCGCCCAGTGGCCCTGTCGGAAGGCGATGGCGGGCCACACTTGCCGGCCGTCGTGAAGGACCAGGCGAACGTGCTGCTGCTCCTGTCCCACGGCCTTAAGGTATTTAATTTGTAGGTTCCGGGTTAAGAAACAGGGAGCCGTGTTGCCGTAGCCGAATGGCTGTAAGGCGTTGATAGACTCGACCAGCGAGGGCCGTACTCCTCGCAAATTTACCTCGCCGTCGATCAGAATCGTGGGACGCAATTCACGAACATCCAGCTTTTGGGCCGCAATCTGTAACAAACGTGCTTGAAGGGCCGGCAAGTCTTCATTCTTTACGGTGAACCCTGCGGCGGCAGCATGCCCGCCGTAACGCAGCAGTAGATCGGCGCATTGATCTAAGGCTTCGGTAATATGAAACTCGGGAATACTCCGAGCCGAACCTTTTGTTTTATCAGCACCTCGTTCAGCGATAAGCGTGGGACGATAAAATTCGTCGGTAATCCGCGAGGCGGCCAGGCCTACGATGCCGGGGTTAAATTCTGGATCACTTAAGAAGTAGAGCGGCCGCTGGCCGTCGTCGGCCAACACCATCCGACGGGCCGTATCAACCGTTTTGAGGGTCAAATTTTGGCGCTCACGGTTTTGCAGGTCAAGTTGAGCCGCCAAATGAACAGCCTCCAACTCATTTGTTGCCATAAGCAACCGGTAAGCCGCCCTGGCGCTGTCTAAGCGCCCGGCCGCATTAAGACGCGGACCAATTGTGAAACCAATCGTACCGGCTGAAATCGCCGTTTTCAGGCCAATAATATCCCTGAGGGCAGCCAACCCCGGGCGCAGCGGCTGAGTATTGAGTCGCTGCAATCCGCCTTCTACCAGCTTTCGATTTTCTCCATACAGGGGCGCCAAATCGGCCACGGTGCCCAAAGCGACCAGGTCGAGCAAATCATTATCGGATAATTCAGTTCGGTTCAATTCAGGAATATTCGATCGCAGCAGCGCCTGAGCTACCTTGAAAGCCAGCCCCACCCCGGCCAATTCGTTAAAAGAGTATAGGCAATCGGGCTGTTTAGGGTTAATCGCAGCCAGAGCCGGCGGAACCGTTTCGCCGACCGTATGGTGGTCGGTGATAATAATGTCCAGCCCCAGACTATTGCCGTACGCCACCTCGCTGACGGACCGAATACCACAATCAACCGTCACAACCAATTTAACTCCATCGGCGGCTAAATCGGTTAAGGCGTCGTTGTTCAAACCATAGCCTTCATCAAAGCGATTGGGAATGTAGGCCCGGACATTTGCCCCCAAGCTCGTCAGCAATTGGACCATAAGCGCCGTCGCCGTGACACCGTCAGCATCGTAGTCGCCGTATACGGCTATCGGATCCTTGCGGCGAACTGCCCGGGCCAACCGGTCAACTGCCTCGGCCATCCCTTTCAACCTAAACGGATCATCATAGACCCAGCGATGGTCCAAAAAATCCTTGACCTCTTGGGTTTCTGTGAAGCCGCGGTTATATAATATTTGCACAATCAGGGGCGGAAGCTCCGAAAAGCGGGAAAAATGACCGTCGGGAGCACGGGGAGCCACTTCCCATCTCTTTGATAGTGGTTTGGTCACTATACCTCTCCAAACTTCGACGTAAGGCAGCACTTTGGCTAAACAGGCTAGCAGACGCATTAATATAGGGTTGCACCAAACTTTCAAAGAAACAGCTTACTACAGGGCCAAGCTCTTGGCAAGTAAACTATAGATCGGGACATACAAAACCAAAAATCCCCTGCTGACGCCCAGGGGATTAAGAAATTTTTTCTTTAAGGTTTGGTTAATCAAGTATGACTTCTAAACCCAACCCTGATTCTTCACAAACTTTGTAACGACCGGTATTTCAACCCATTCACCTTGATACGCTTTAATCGCCCAGTAGATGACGATAAACCAGAGGATGCCGAGGCAGCCACCAAATCCAAAAGTAACGACCGACAAAATGGTAATTATGACAAAGAAGGCAACTGTGAAAACTAACGAATTAACAGCATGATATTTCTGGAACGGACGTTTCTTCATATCTTCAACGACTAAGATGACGATGGCCACGATCGGGATGATCCAGGCCAATGCCGCCATGAGTTTGTCTTGATCATTGATGTCATTCATAATGTGTTTTTCCTCAGTTTTCTAGATATGGTTTATCTAATTCTGACGTAAGGCTTTGTTGGTACGGTTGACTTTCTTAATGAAGATGGCCCTAATTTTCCCAAAACCACTGCATATCGCCCACCGGCTGACCTTTCTGAAGCTTGTCAGCCATCATATAGGCGTCAACCGCGCCCACGGCCCCAATAATTATGGGCCCCACGCAAGGCAGCAGCCAGGCTACTAACCAGGCCACAATCAAGATGATGCCCTTTTTCTGTTGGCCGATATACAGCTGCCCCACACCACCCAACAGTAAGAGGCTTAAGACGGCTGCGATAATTGGGTTTTTGGGAGGATCGCTCGGCTGGATTTGCATGGTTGAACTAAACATTGTGAAATTCCTCCATACATATGATTGTAAAAGTGACTAATTCTAACATAGGTATTTGTACGGTGCAATGTTCCCCATCAATTTTTTGGAAAATTTGGGTTTTGGAAATTGCCTGCTCCTACAGGCAATGCTATCATGCCCCTAAACAGCACCTGGACTTAACTAACTTTACGCATTTTCTCCGATAAAGTTGCACAATTTTGGCCAACCAATTTCTCGAATAGGGCGGTGTAGCTATTTTGAAAACACGCATAATCTTTATGGGCACACCCGATTTTGCTGTACCTGCCTTGACGGCCCTGATCAATGCCTCTCAATCGAACGATTGGGGAGTTGTCGGGGTAGTGACCCAGCCGGATCGTCCCAAAGGACGGGGCAAAAAACTAACCGCCCCACCGGTTAAAGTGGCAGCAGAGCAGGCTGGGCTGACGGTGTTGCAGCCGGAGACGCTTCGCTCCGAGACCGCCGTCAACGAACTGGTCGCTCTGAAGCCTGACGTGATTGTGGTTGCCGCCTTTGGTCAAATCTTGCGGCAAAACGTGCTGGACTTACCGCCGCATGGGTGTATCAATATCCACGCCTCCCTACTGCCTCGGTGGCGAGGCGCGGCGCCGGTCGCGGCCGCAATCGCGGCTGGTGATACGTATTCCGGGGTCACCTTGATGAAAATGGACCAGGGGTTGGATACCGGCCCCACAATTGCCCAGCGTGCTTTAGCGATTAAGCCGGTCTACACCACCGAGGTGCTGGCCGCCGAACTCGCCGAACTGGGAGCAGCTCTGCTAGTCGAAACGCTACCGGCTTGGCTGGCCGGTGATATTCAAGCTCAACCCCAGGATGACACGCGAGCAACTCTGGCACCTCGCTTAAGAAAAGAGGAAGGGGCGATTAATTGGGCCCAAAATGCAATAGAGATTGAACGAAAAGTGCGGGCATTGCATCCCTGGCCGGGTACATTTACTCGGGGGGC
>JBFGLD010000201.1:0-8008 GCA_041576335.1 Anaerolineae bacterium
AGATGCAGCCTATGTGACGATGCTCGGTCTGTCCGGTGAAAACGACGTTGTGGTCAAGTTTGACCGCCGCACCTTTGAGGAAGTGGCTCGGGCTGAGGTTGGCCAAGATCCCCACGTTATTTTGACCCGGCAAAACGACAATCTTTATGTGGCCAGCCAGAATAGCAGCCTGGTGCAAGTTCTAAATCGTGACGATTTAGCCCAGATCAGCTCAATCGATGTGCCCGGTGCGCACGGCGTGTGGATCCCGCGGAGCGGCAAGTCCCTCTATGTGACGAATTTGCCCGGTGGCGGACGCGATGGCTTGTTTACCATCGATCTAAAAACCAATACGGCGATCGGAGAAGCAGTTAATACGGCTTATCCCGTACCTCACAATACGGTTGCTACCAAAGATGGTCAGAAGCTCTATGTGACCCACTCGGGTGCTGCTGCAAATAAAGTCACGGTCTACGGGATCTCCCAAAGAGAGCCGGGTCCGGTCCCTTTGGGTGAGGTCACAACCGGCCTGAATCCTTTTGGCTTGGCATTTGTGCCGGACGACGCCAGCCATAATTAAGAAGATCCATCAAGCAAAACCAAAAAATCACTTGATATAGAAAGGAATTAGCAATGAAATCGCTTAAAATTATTCTGATGTCGATCGTACTGCTCCTGGCCCTGAGCGGAGGACTGGTCCTTGCGGACAACCACAAAGGCATTGCCTATGAGGTTACGATCCAGAACCTGACTGGCGGCCAGCCCTTCTCACCGCCGATCATCGCGACCCACAAGGGTGGCATAAGGTTCTTCAAAGTTGGTAAGGCAGCCAGCCCTGAGATCCAGGCCATCGCCGAGAACGGCAATAATGTCCCGCTGGCAACCGTTCTGGGTAACAGCGACAAGGTATTTGCCTTCGAGGAAGCTGGTGCGCCGCTGGTGCCGAGCAGCAATCCCGGCGGCACGCCGTTTAGCGACTCGGTCACCTTTATGATAACGGCAGATAAGGGCGCCAATTTCTTGTCGGCTGCGATGATGTTGATCTGCACCAATGATGGCTTCACCGGGCTGGATCGGGTCAAGCTGCCCAAAAAAGGCTCCGTGGTCCATTATACGCGCGGCTATGACGCCGGTACCGAAATCAACACCGAAGATTTTGCCGATATCGTGCCGCCCTGCCAGGGCTTGATCGGGGTGACCTCCGATGACCCCGGCACCGGGGAAACCAATCCGGCCCTGGCCGAAGATGAGGTCATTCGACACCATCCCGGCATCGAGGGTGGGAATGATTTGCTGCCTGAGGTCCACGGCTGGACCGACCCGGTGGCCAAAATCACGATCACCGTTGTGGCCGACTAATTCCTGGCCCCGTTGAGCAGCGGTGGCGAAGTGCCCGCTTCTGGTTGAACCACGAGAAAACTGAGCTTCACCATAGGTGAACGGGCACAGTACCGATATTCCCTCCGGCGATATCCCGGGCCAAATTGGAGTGGTTAAGTAAAATAGAATCGAATTTGCTAAAAACGGGACTGGCCTGCCATCAAGGCTGGTCCCGTTCCCTGATTAATTTTTGCATCTACAATAAGTTTATGGTATGTTGACTCCAGATTCTATGCCTGAATCGTTTCCTCTCGTTGTCGAAATGTTGTCGAACAAAAGACCGGAGCAAGACCCAAACCTTGTTGATATCATGCTTAGATTGGGCGCCTCCGCATCGTTGGCTCTATGGCAGACGTGGCCGGGGAGTTGTCGAATGCAATACCCTAAATTAAAAACGATATATGAGTCACCAGATTCATGCTGCTCACTTTTCGCCCTTAGTTTCAACTTAATAAGGCATCATAACATTGGATAACTTGGACTATGCAACGCCGCGACGGTGTAACTGAGTATTCAAGTTTTGATGAGTGGGGCAGGTAATGCTAACCCGGCCTCGCTTACGCCGCCTCTCTCAAGCGATGCTGGTGGTCGCGGTCTTAGTTACGGCTGCTTGTGGTTTCATTGGGATAGGTTTCGGCTCGTCATCCGACCGAGTTGTTTATTTGACACGCCTGCCGACTTTCACCCGCACTCCCCTGCCGCCGTTCAATCTGGTGGCTTTCGCGACCCCCGTCCCCGGAGCAGCGCCGGTGGAAGCCTTCGCCGACCTCACTCAGGCTCAGGCCCCTTTAGCTGACGGCTCTCAACCCGCTTCAGTGACCTCTGCAGAAGCCCCCGCGCCAGACGGGAGTACGGGAGGCGGGCTTGATTCAGGCGCTGGAGAGACCACAGAGACGCCTGTCACTGCATCTAACTCGCCGAGTGCTCCGCCCGCAGCCACGCCCACCTCTCCCGCAAATACCCCAGTTCGCACGCCAGCCGCTGCTGGGTCCAGTCCCTCCTCCGCCGGCTGGGATTTTACCGCGACACGCACTGAGCAAGAGGAGGATGGATTGTTACTATACGGCGAAATGATCAATCAAACCGGCGTTTCGCAAGAGCTGTTCTTGATCAGCGGTACGTTTTACGACCAGCAGGGTCAGGTGATTGGCGGCGAAGACGATACCGACGACTATTCACCCCTTGATGTCATTCCACCTGAGGGACGGGTACCTTTTGAGCTAACAATTTATGACGTTCAAGGTATTGCCAACTTCGAACTGTGGGCTGAGTCGGAGGCCGTGAACGATACGCCCCGCCAGGATTTTGAATTTTTAGAGGTAAACCAATCGGACGACGCGGGAGTTTACTGCTTGAACGGATTGGTGCGAAATCCAGGAGGGGAGTTGGATGATTACTTGGTGGTCGTGGCGGTTCTATACGATGGTGAAGGTCACGTCGTCAACTTTGGCGACGATTACTATACCGACCTGGAGGGCGTGGTCGGCAACGAAACCATAGAATTTGAAATTTGTGTAGCGCCGCCAAACCGAAATGTGGCCCGTCACGAGTTGCGGGCCTGGGGCCAATAATCGCTGAGCACCACCGCGCTTATAAGATTTCTTCTTTAGCCCGCTTTGGCGGGATTTTTATTTGGTTAACTCGATTGTCAGCCGATGGTTAGATGTGATATACTGATGCGGTTATGGAACCAAGATCATCCATGATTAGCCTGGCTAACCTACAGCGGCAGATTACGGCCTGCACCGGCATTGCTTTTTCAGATGTCGAATTATTGCTGGCGGACGAAAGCGAACAGGCCAAGCGGGTCGCCCTGGCCCTGGCCGGGCAAGCTGAAACCGACGAAAAAGCCTTTGCTCTCCTGGCTCAGATGGTCTACCACATGGATAACTCGGTCAGGATCCTGGCGTGCTTGACCCTGGCCTGCTTCAGAGAGCGCTTCGACGATGCGGTATATGATTTGGTGCGCCGCTTGGCCCGAGAACGGGAGGAAGAAGTAGCCCAACAGGGTGCCTATGCCTTGGGCAACGTAGCCGGTCATCGGGATGATGCCCGGACTTATGTCTGGCTTCTCTGTTCCGGTGATTGGTGGGAGCTGCGCCTGCGTGGCGTGAGCGCACTGGCCATGATGGTAGCGGACCCCAAAGCCCGGCAGCAACTTGCCAAGATGCTGCGCGAGGATGGCAGCACGCGCGTCCGGCGGGCGGCTGCCGGGGCCTTAAGTAAAGCGCATGCCTTGCATGGTGTCGTGGCCTACCAGATTATTCTGGACAGTCTGGGTGCTATTAAGTGGCGAGGGCTCCGAACCATCCTGGCCCAGGTGACCGAGCCCACCGCGGACCAGGTCTTGGATGTTCTCGCCTCGCTGTCTCAAAGTGGCAATACCAAAGTGCGGGAGATAGTGGCCCGCAGTCTGCAGGCACTGGTTAGAACAAGGCCTGAGCCGGTAAAGAACCTGGTCCTCACTCTGTTGGACGACAGCGATTATAGTGTTCGAGATGGAGCCATCTGCTGCCTTGAAATGTTATGTGAAGCCCAAGACGAGTCACATTTTTCCTTGGTGGCCGATCTGGCAACGAAAAAAAGTGCCCGTCTGCGTGAAGCCGCGGCCAGGGCTTTGGGCCATCTTCATCCAAGACATGGGCGCGAGGCCTGGAGCCTGCTGGAACGCTTGGCCGAGGACGAGGATCAAAACGTCAGATGTGCTGTAGCCGTTTCATTGGGAAGTTCCAGCCAATCGTTTCGCGCCCAATCATTGATGATTGCCGGAAAACTGGCTCGTGACAAAAGCAAAACCGTTCAAGCGGATGTGCTTGGTTCGATAATGCATATTGCCAAATTCGACTCAACGCACGCTTTGGATTTAGTGGTTCAAAGAAGTGAAGAAAAAAACAGCCAGGTACGCCAAGCGATGGCTCTCTGCCTGGTGTCGCTCAGCCGGTATAAGCCTCGCGAGTGCTTTCCACTGACCATAAGCCTGGCCCACAAGGACGATATCCCCCAAACTGCTCGAAACGCCGGCGCAGCGCTGGAGAGCGTCATAGATTTTCAGCCGCAAGAAGGGCTCGAGCTAATCGACCATTTCTTGAGAGCCCAGCCACAGCCGGCTGCCCTGGAGTGGCTTGCCCGGATGGGGCGGTTAGACGAAATTGCCCAAACGGCTCGATGTTATCTTGAGTTGTGGCGACTGGCGCAGGGTCGGGTGCGCAAGCTCAAGCCCGGTTTGGTCTTTGAAATGCTTCGTCAAGGTGAACAGCCGCCGAGATTTCTGCTGATCGAACCTGCCCCGATTGAATTGAGCCAGAGTCTGGCCGCGGCCATTGCCAGCTTGTCGCAGTTACCCGACCGGGTTGCTCACAAACAAGAAGTTGCGGCCCTTCTGGAATTGGCTCGATTCTGCCTGGACTGCCGGTCCGTGGCTGATTTTACCTTGTCTAAAGCATGGGAAACTTTCGAGTCGTTGAGGGAGCCGTTTCTATTGGCCGAGTTTATGACGTTTGGCCGGCAGCTTGCGGCAGCTCGAGACCAAATTAGCGAATACAAGACGCGTCCCGACCAGCGAGATCGGGAAATATTGTTAATCGAAGCCCAGCGCATTTTAGATCAAGCCGAAGCTTATGCGGCCCACAACCTCTATCCGCCTTATCAAGAATTGGCGCAGCGCATCGCTGCCTACTGGTACGATCTGGTCAATGCCGCCCGCAAGAATCTGCGCGGCCGGGCCGTGCTGCGGCTTCGCCTCCTCTCCGACCAACTTCCCTTTGGAACCACGGTGGACGTGGGGCTGTCGGTCTACAATTTGGGCGATGAAATTGCCGAACAGGTGACCCTGCGTATGGCCGACTCCGCCGACTACAAGGTTATCTATGTCGACCCACCATTGGATCATCTTGTGCCCGGTGCATCCGCAACGTGGCGCTGCACCTTAGGCCTGTACCAGGCTAAATCCGTGCATCTAAGTGTGGCCGTCACCCATTGTCAACGCGACCTTGAAACACCCCAAACGTCGGAATTTGCCGAAGTTTTGACGTTTTTTGACCAGGAGCAGCGCTACCCATATGTGCCGTTGGAGCAAAATCCTTACGTTACCGGACGCCCCCTGCAAACAGACGATGTGTTTTTTGGACGTATTCAGTTGATCGCTGACATCGCAGCGGCGCTGCGCAGAACTCACCAGGACAATGTCATTGTGCTGTACGGCCAGCGGCGCATTGGTAAGACGTCGCTCCTATACGCCTTGCAGCGCTACCTGCCTAAAGAGCGCTATGTTACGGTACTTTATGATGCTGCCGGTGTCAGCAGTCCCCTGTCACTATTTTGGGGATTAGCCAACTGCATCCACGATGCCTTTGGCGAGGCCGGCCTTTTCCTGCCTGAACCGGCCCGGCGTGATTTTCTAACTGAGGCTGAGGCACAATTTGAGCATGGCTTTCTACGCTATGTCCGCCGTCTGCTGGGCCGGCGCCGTATGGTGCTGCTGATCGACGAGTTCGAAGCGTTGGAAGAGGCAGTTAAACAAGGTCGCCTCACCCAAAATGTATTTCCCTTCTTTCGACACCTCATGCGGCACCAGCAGCAGTTCAGTTTCATCTTTTGCGGCACCCACCAAGTGTATGAATTAACTCGGTCCTATTGGGAGATTTTCTATAATGCGGCCTTGCCGCGCCGGGTGTCCTTTTTGGGTGAAGAGTCTACGCTGGCGCTCATCAAAGAACCGGTGCGCGGACACTTTAGCTACGATGAGTTGGCCCTTAAAACGCTGTTTACATTGACGGGTGGTCATCCCTTTTTTACACAACTGCTCTGCCACAGCTTGGTCCGTCTGGCCGGCGAGCAAAAGCGCGGCTATATTACCAGCAAGCAAGTCGATGACGTATCCCACCAACTCATTCAAGCGGGGCTAGATCATCTGGACTACGTTTGGGAGCAATCCAACCCCACCGAAAAGGCATTGCTTTTGGCCTTGACGAACGAAGTACGACGCCAGCAGCGAGCCGAAATCCAGTGGGATTCGGTGGTGAAACACGTGGATAAGCACCTTTCAGCAGGGCGTATTGCTGCCGAAAGGGCTCGAACTTCGCTGCAGCAGCGAGAGCTTATTACCAACGACGGCCCCAGGCTTCGCTTTACAATGGGCCTGATCCCGGCTTGGTTGTCTACCCGCCACGATTGGTCAGGCCAAACGTAAAAGAATGGCCGGGGTAGGCGGTAAGTAATAGTTGAATGTTATGATCTTGCAGTCATAGACTGGAGCAAAAAGCTAAAGCCGGTGAAGTGATATGCCCTTAATCTGCTCAATAGCCCAGGCAGCATGCTCGCGGATTAGAGGTTCCGGATCGAGCCGTGCATGCTCTAGGGCGGGCAAAGCGTCGGGGCTGCCCCAATTGCCCAGAGCAACGGCCACGTTGCGTAACAGCCCGCGCCTCTTGGTCCGTTGTAGGGGCGTGCCTTTGAACCGTTTGCGAAAAGCGGCCTCATCCAGGCTCATCAACTCGACCAGTTTTGGCGCAACAAAGTCAGGATCATAGCTCAAAAAATGTTCGCGCGTGGGCCGTGAGTAACGTCGTACCCACGGGCAAATTTCCTGACAGGCATCACATCCAAAAATCCAGTTGCCCAGCATGGGGCGCAGGTCCAGGGGAATTGACCCTTTCAGTTCTATTGTCAAATAAGAGATGCAGAGGTTACTATCCAGAATATAAGCTGCGGGAAAGGCGTGGGTGGGGCAAACCTCCAAACAGCGGGTGCAATTGCCGCAAGTGCCCTCCCGCTTCGAGCGCCCAAGCTGCCCAAAATGGCAGCTAGCCCCACCATCCGGGGCTGGTTCATCGTATTCCAGTGCAACGTCCACCAAAATTTCGCCCAAAAAGAGATACGACCCCATAGCCGGGTTGATTAACAGCGTATTTTTGCCGATGAAGCCCAGTCCGGCCTGAGCGGCAAAATCACGCTCCAAAACCGGCCCTGTATCCACGTAGGCCCGCTGTTTCGTCCCGTTTCCTACCTCTTTTTCGACGAACTCGCTCAGCTCGTGCAGCCGGGGTAGCATTATATCGTGGTAATCCAGACCCCAGGCATAGCGCGCAATTCGCCCGCGGGCGGGATCGTGCCACAGCCCGGCCGGTGGGTTGAGCACGAAGTATGATAGACCAACAACCACGACCGAGCGTGAACCGGGCAAAAGCTGCCTTGGATCTTCGCGCCGCCCGGGATCGCGCTCCAGCCAGTTCATCTGGCCGGCATACCCTTTAGTCAGCCAGCGGCGGTAGGCTTCGGCGTGGGGGGCGCGGTCTGCCGGAGCGATACCAATTAAATCAAAGCCAAGCGCATAGGCTTTTTCCTTGATACGTTGGGTTAGCGACATTCCCGGCCGGGATAGAGATAAAAAACAGCTGCTGTACCTGGCCGATGAATTATCAACATGTAGCCGAGTTTGCTAGCTGTTTGTTCCATTGGTCGAGGAATTTTCTTCGATGTAACGGACTACCGATCGAAACGAAATAACCCCCTCTGGCTTACCCCCGTCATCGACGATGGGAATGTGGCGGAAGTGGTGAATCGACATCAGGTGCAGGGCGTGAGCAATTGAAGCATCAGCTTTAAGCGTGGTGACGTTGGAGGTCATATAGTCTTTTACTTTTTCTCGACC
>JBFGLD010000202.1:0-8007 GCA_041576335.1 Anaerolineae bacterium
AATCATACTAATTCTTTGTGTGGCCCTGTGGGGCTGCCAGAGCACCAAAGATCAACCCCGTTCGCCCAGCCCTACCCTGGTCAGGACCGGGGTTGATGAAATCAACAGCGCTGCACCCCTCTCAGCCAAACCAGGGGGATGGTTAGCCTATATCGGCGGCGACGGAAACATATACGTTACCGCGGCCGACCGCACCACCAGGATTGCCGTGACTAATGATGCTTCCGCTCCATGGGAAGGGCCAGGCTTATCCTACCAACGTGTTGCCTGGTCTCCTGATGGGCAGCTCGCATTTGCCTCAGTTATTCGCAGCGGCGACAAAGCGCAAAGTGAATTGTTTGTGACCGAGTCGCCTCATGAACCGGCGCGTATGATTGGGCAAAGTGACGGGCATTTTGTGATCTACATCTCCTGGTCGCCGGTACCGTGTTCTGGCCGGCCTACCTGCCGGCAACTGGCCTACCTGATCGAAGACGACGAAGGTATTAGCCTGCGAATGGTAAAATTGGATGGAGCTGCAATCGATAATCGCATTGCCGGTTTTGGCTGGCCTTTTTACTTTTCCTGGGCCTCGGATGGCCAGTCGATGTTATGGCATACTGACGGGGGACGCCCGGATAATCTCAGGGCCCGGCTGGCTTTGTATGATGTTCGGCGTGACCTGACCAATCCGTTGACTCAGAGACCTGGCGCTTTTTTGGCCCCAGCATGGTCGCCGGTCGGTGAGCATTGGTTAGCTGTGTCCGAAGATGAAGCCAGGAGCCGCCTGCAAATCTTCGGAGTAGAGCAACCGATTACCGTGGCAAATGCCTTAGAGGGCGATATCAGCTTTGCCTGGTCGCCTCAGGGCGATCAGGTAGCCTTCGCCGTGAGGCGATATAACGGAGATCCGTTTTACGGTCCGGTCCATATATTTGATTTAAACAGCGGACAGTCGGCCCGAATCACCGATGTGGGTCTTCGCGTTCTGGCTTTTTTCTGGGATCCGCCGGGCCGGCGGCTGGGGTATCTTACCTGGCTGCCGCTTCCGGAAGCCGAATGGATGCAGTGGCGGGTTTACGATCTAAGGCAGGATGAAGACCGTGGCTTCAAAACTTTTCATCCCTCGCGCCAAATGCGCTTTATTGTCAATAGTTTCAATCAATATGCCCAAAGCCATCGCTTTTGGTCGCCGGATAGTCGTTACCTGGTGTATGCGGATCGTGACGAAATGCTTAAACAAGAGAACGTCTGGTTAATCGATACTTGGAGCGATGATGGGACCAGTGCCATTTTCGTCGATCGCGGCAGCATGGGCTTTTGGTCGTGGGATTAATATATTCCCTATTAAGCAGTCATTTCGGCAAAGGCCCGCTGCGCTGCCTGGATGGTCGCCACGACAATTTCATCGGTATGGGCAGTGGAAAAGAAGGCCGCTTCAAATTGGGAGGGGGCCAGGTAAACCCCCTGCTTCAGCATCGAATGGAAGAAGCGGCCGAAGCGTTTCGTATCACTTTTGGCCACGGTATCCCAATTTGAAACCGGCTGGTCGGTGAAGAACGCAGAAAACATCGTGCCCACCTGCGATTCGTAAATACGCACATCAGCCATTTCCGCCGCTGCGCCGATACCTTCGCACAAAGCCGTAGTACGCTCTACCATCTTATCGAATACCGCCGGCTCGCGCAGCGCTTTGAGAGTGGCAATACCGGCCGTCATGGCCAACGGGTTACCGCTCAATGTACCGGCCTGGTACATCGGCCCGACCGGGGCGATGGTGTGCATGATTTCTCGGGGCCCGGCATAGGCTCCGACCGGCAAGCCCCCGCCGATAACCTTGCCCAGCGCGGTCAAGTCCGGGGTAATGCCGTAATATTCTTGGGCACCGCCCAGCGCGACGCGAAAGCCGGTCATTACTTCGTCAAAAATCAGGAGCGCACCGTATTGGGTGCAAATTTCACGCAGGCCCGCCAGGTAACCCTCGACCGGGGGGACCACGCCCATATTACCGGCCACGGGTTCTAAAATTACGGCGGCGATATCAGGCCCGGCTTCGTCGAACAGGATCTCGATGGCTTCCAGATTGTTGAAGGGGGCAGTTAAGGTGTCTTGGGTCGCTGCCGAGGGCACGCCAGGGCTGTCGGGCAGGCCCAGCGTCGCCACCCCCGACCCGGCCTGGACCAGCAGGAAGTCAGCGTGACCGTGATAGTTGCCCTGGAGCTTGACGATCTTGTCTCGACCGGTGAAGGCCCGGGCCAGGCGCAGCACGCTCATGGTGGCCTCGGTGCCGGAGTTGACAAAACGTACTTGCTCGGCTGAAGGGACCATGTCGCAAACTATTTCAGCCAGCTCTGTCTCCAACGCCGTCGGTGCCCCGTAGCTGGTACCGCGAGTTGCAGCTTTTTGAATCGCCTCGCCG
Source organism: Anaerolineae bacterium (assembly GCA_041576335.1). GTDB lineage: Bacteria > Chloroflexota > Anaerolineae > 4572-78 > J111 > JANQQF01. The sequence goes on from JBFGLD010000202.1 coordinate 2,399, forward strand.
ACGTCAGGGTGGGCATGTCCCAATATCAGAGGCCCATAGCTAAGGACGTAGTCGATGTACCGGTTGCCGTCGGCATCCCACAAATACGGCCCCTGGCCGCGTTCGATAAACAAGGGCTGCCCGCCCACGGCCCGAAATGCCCGCACCGGAGAATTTACCCCGCCAGGAATTACTTGTTGTGCTGCTGCAAACAGCTTTTCGGACTTTTCAATTTTCATTCGAATTATGTCTCAATGTAGATTTTTACTTATTCACTCAGCCACCGTGCTGCATCCTTGGCCCAATAGGTCAAAATGATATCTGCCCCGGCCCGCTTGATGGCGGTTAGACACTCCAGGGCAACTTTTCTTTCGTCGAGCCAGCCTAAACGGGCTGCCGCTTTGAGCATGCTGTATTCGCCGCTCACGTTATAGGCTGCCAGCGGCACATCGGGGAAGCGATCGCGGGCCTGCCGGATCACGTCGAGGTACGGCAGAGCCGGTTTGACCATCACCATGTCGGCCCCTTCGGCAAGGTCAAGTTCGATTTCGTTCATCGCTTGACGCGGATTGGCCGGATCCATCTGGTACGTGGAGCGGTCCCCAAATTGAGGGGGGCTATCGGCCGCATCGCGGAAAGGCCCGTAAAAGCTGCTGGCAAACTTTGCCGAGTAGCCCATGATCGCGGTGTGATGAAAACCCGCCTGATCTAAGGCTTGGCGGATAGCGCCAACCTGGCCATCCATCATAGCGCTCGGCGCGACGACATCAGCTCCGGCCCCGGCGTGGGACACCGCCACCTTAGCCAAGATCTCCAGCGTAGGATCATTTAAGATCTGGCCGTTTTCTACAATTCCGCAATGGCCGTGATCGGTGTACTCGCACATGCACACGTCGGTCGTGATGACCAGCTTGGGGTCAGCTTCGCGAAGGGCGCTTACGGCCTGCTGGACAATACCATCGTCGGCAAAATTTTCTTGTCCAATCGGATCTTTGTCGGCCGGTAAACCGAATAACATCACTGCCGGGACGCCAAGCCCACGCAGCACTTTGGCTTCTGCGGCAAGTAAATCGACCGATAGTTGATACACGCCCGGCATGGAGGGTACCTCGCGGCGAACCTCCCGGCCGTGCATGATAAACATGGGATAGATGAAATCCGTTGGGCTGAGGGCCGTTTCTCGAACTAATCGCCGCAGCCCGGCGGTATGGCGCAGGCGGCGCGGGCGAGCGATGGGGAAGCTGGTCGCCCTTGTCGTCGTAATTTTATTTAGCATCCGATTTTACCCGCTGCTTACAATATAATTCTCAAGCTGTTCGATAATAAACTCTTGGTGGGAAATAATACTCTTGACCAGGTCGCCAATCGAGACAATTCCAACCAGCTGATTATCATTATCGAGCACCGGTAAGTGACGAATGCGCTTGTCCGTCATCAGGGCCATGCATTCTTCAATTGTTTTTCCAGGATTAACAATGACGACCTTGGTCGTCATTATCTCCTTAACCGGGGCTTCCAGAGATAGATCGTCACGCTGGATAACCTGCCGGGCATAGTCCCGTTCTGAGATGATGCCAACCAGATTCTTGCCCGCCAGAACTGGGACGGCGCCGATATTATATTGGGCCATAAGCTTGAGTGCATCGGCAATTGAGGTATCCGGGGTAACGGTACAGACAAAAGAGCCTTTAGCCTTCAAAATTTGATTTACGATTGTCATGAGCTACCTCCTTGAGCGTTTCCAACATTCCTTCGATGGTATATTTTTTAGCCACTGCGCTAACCGGCACACCCAGCGCCTTTGCTGTTGCCGCAGTGATGGGGCCAATACAAACAACCTGGCTGTTTTTAAGCATGGTTGCGGGCGATCGCCCGCCGAGACAATTAACGTAGCCTTGGACCGTCGACGAGCTCGTAAAGGTTACAATGTCCGCGGCCGGTGGCAGTGTCTCCCCCTCAACCGGGACGGTACGATAGGCAGCTATCTCCTCGACAACGGCTGCGCGCTTGACCAGCCCCTCCGTCAACGCCTTACGAGCGATATCGGCTCGCGCTAACAAAAATCGTTGACCGGCTATGGGGCCAGCTTCGTCGAACGCCGCCAAAATGCCCTCGGCGGTATACACCGTTGGCATTAAATTCGGCTTAATGCTTCGTTGTTCCAGCGCTGCTGCCGTGGCCGGGCCAATTGCCGCAACTTTTACTGTGGCCAGCACTCGACTGTCGTACCCACTCTGCTCCAGTCGTTCCCAGAAGGCGGTGACCCCATTGGCACTGGTGAGAACCAACCAATCGTACGGGGAAGTTTGAAACTCCATAGATCCACCGTCGGTGAGCTGCCCTGCAGTCCGGGCCCCCGCCAGCCGCTGCGACCAGCCGCCGAGACGTCGTATTACTTGGTCAAGAAAGCGAACGTCTTCAGCCGGTCGAATTTCGATGGTTGGAAATGGGATGGGTTCCGCACCTAAACTTCGCAGAGCAGCCATAAAATCCGCGGCTTGATGTGCCGGTCTGGTTACCAGGACTCGCTTACCCAAAAGAGGACGAGCCTCCCCAGTCTGAAACCAGGCCAACTCTCCGGCCAATCCCACCACCTGACCAACAATCACAATCGCCGGGCTATGAATTTGATGGCTCACAACGGCCTCGGCAATGGTACCTAAGGTGGCCACGACTTGCCTTTGTTGGGGAAGTGTACCGCCCTGGACGGCGGCGGCCGGCGTACCTGCCGGGCGTCCCGCCGCAAGTAATCGATTAACGATTCGGGGCAAATCATCCAGCGGCATCAAAATCACCAGCGTTTCCATTTGCGCCAAAGCCTTCCAATTAGGCCTGACCTGCGGATTTTTTGACTCATAGCCGGTCACAACCGCAAAACTTGTGGCATATTCCCAGTGGGTGACGGGCACCCCCGCATACGCCGGAACTGCAATGGCACTGGTGACTCCCGGAACTAGCTCGACTCGGAGACCGGCTCGCCGGATAGCAGCAATCTCCTGGGCGGCCCGGCCGTACACAAATGGGTCTCCTGGCCAAAGGCGTACAATCATTTTACCTTCCCGCGCCAATTTGATCAACATTTCGTTGACCTGTTCCTGGCCGATTTTAGTGCGGCTGGTTCGACAGCCGGCATCATAACGCTCTGCCTCCGGACGCGCTTCCTGCATCAAGCGCGCGTGGGAAAGTAAATCACCCACGATAGCCTCGGCTTCTCTGATGAGGGCTAACCCCTTGACCGTGATGAGACCGAGATCGCCGGGGCCGGTACCGACCAGGTAGATGGTGCCGCTGTTAGTCGCCATGTTTCGTATAAATGCTCTTTACCATACCTTACAAGTATATCATCAAACATTGAAATTTGAATAGGAGTTACGGTTCGCCGGCCTCTTGAACCTGAGCCAAGAGCCGGTCAGCGCCTTTAGCCAGTGTTTGCTTTGCCAGCTGCTCCCCAAGCGTCCGCGCTGCTTCGAGCGAAGCGCCGCCGCTAACCTTAATTACCTTTCGACCGTCGGGACTGGCCACGAGTGCCTGCAAATCGAGCCGGCCGGCCTCGACTTGCCCGAGCGCTGCCACCGGCAGCGAACAACCGCCACCCAAGCCGGCCAAAAAACTGCGCTCAGCCGTCACGGCAATCCGAGTTGGGGGATGCTCCAAAGCCTGCAAATATCGAGTTACGTCCGGGTCGTTGGCCCGGCCCTGAATGGCTAAAGCCCCTTGGCCGGGTGCAGGCAGCATCACGCTGTGGGGCAGCGGGTGGGCGTAATCAAGCTCGAGCTGCCCCAATCGTTCAAGGCCGGCTTGGGCCAGAAGCGTAGCATCGTAGCCATAAAGTGGATCGTTCACCTTGCGCAGCCGGGTATGGACATTGCCCCGAATGTCTTTTATGCGCAGATCGGACCGCAGCGCCAGAATTTGAGACGCCCGACGTAAACTGCTGGTGCCAACGACAGCGCCTCCGGGCAGCGTCTCCAGGCGGTTAGCCTTGTGGCAGATGAGCATATCCTGGGTCGAAGCCCGCTTGGGAATGGCCACGATGCTGAGGGCCGGACTGTCCTCAACCGGTAAATCTTTCAAGCTGTGGACGGCCAGATCGATTCGTCTATCGCGCAGGGCAGCTTCCAATTCGGCCGTAAATAATCCCTTGCCCCCGATGGCCGGCAAGGGATCCTCCCGGTTAAGATCACCGCGTGTGTCAATTAGCTCTATCGTGATCTCAACATTGTTCCAGGCGGCCAGCAGCAGCTCTCTGACCAAATTTGATTGGGCTTGGGCCAGCGCTGAACGCCTGGAGCCTATAACTAAAGTTTTCTTAGACATGACCTTAATTTTTGGTACGGTTGGCGACAATTTGGGCAAACGAGCGGCCTCGCAGCTCATCGAGCGTGATGCCGGTAGCTAGAGCTTCCGCCTCGGTTAGCGCCCCACAAGCAATACCGCGCAAGAAGAAATTTAGCAGACCTTGACCCGTAGCGGCGTCGTCGAAGGTGTTGCCGACGAGGGTGGCCTGGGCAGCTTGCTGGATAAAGTTGCTCAGCCGGCTGGCGGCGTCGGCTAGATTCTCTAAAAAGAAGGCATAGTTGGCTGCGTAACGCACCGGCAATTGGGCCGGATGCAAATCCCAGCCTTGGTAGTAGCCGTGGGCCAGCGAGTGCCGGATATTGTCGAAATGAATTCGCCAGGCGCGATGGACCACTGCTCGATTTTTTGTTAGCTGCTGCGCAGACAGCACCTGCTCGGCTGCTGCCCGGTGTAAGGGAATGGGCATGACGTTGGTAGCTCCATCACTAAAGGTCACCCCGGTACCGGCCAAATTAACTTGAATCAAATGGCGGGCAAAATCGGCAGCCGCATGGCTGTGGTGCTGATAGGCTGCAATGATCTGGCACAAAGCTGTGTAATCGTAGGTGCCAAAGGCCACCGACTTAACCCGCCCGCGTCCGGCCCGGACGAGCTTGTTGATGGCGATTTCACCGCGCCTGTTTACGACAGCCTGGGGTGTTTCAATCATCAGGTCCACCCTGATCGGGCCGGAAGCAAGTCCGAGTCGAGCCTCCAACACGTCTAAAATATCGGCCAGTGCCTCGACCTGGGCTGTCATTGTCACTTTAGGTAAATTGATGATGAAATTAGGTGGCAGTTTACCCTCGGTTTGCGTCGCCAGTTGGGTCAACACCAACTCTAATGTGCGTACGGCTCGAGGGTATGCCTCTAATGAAAAGGATTTGGGCCGAATACCGATGAACGGGGGCAAATCTCCTTCCGCCAACCCCGCTGCAAGCTGGCCGGCGGCGGCGATAGCCTGGGCGTCCTCTTCCTCGTCGGAGCGATAACCGTAGCCATCTTCAAAGTCGATCCGCAAATCCTCAACCGGTTCCCGCTCCAACTTTTCACGCACGCGAGTGTAGATCGTATAAGCTAGCCTGGCCGGGTCATTAAGTTGCTCGGGTTCAACCACCGGTCCAACCCGGAAGTGCATTTGCTCCAGCCGATCGACCTCAGCTTTAGCCTCGGGCAGGGTTTCCGCCCCGGGCAGCCCTAACGCTTTGGCAAATACAGCGAAGTTTGGCGCAAAGTCGGCCAAACTTCTTAACGCCAGCCGGCCCAGCTTGCGGTGCGTATCCTTTTTGAAG
>JBFGLD010000203.1:0-7981 GCA_041576335.1 Anaerolineae bacterium
CACGCGCGGCACGGTCGGCGTTGTGGTGGGTGTGGGAAAAATGTCGTCTTCGCGGGTGACGATGACTACCGGCACTAAGGCCGCAGTGCCGGAAAAGTCGACAAGCGCTGCTGTTATCCAGCCCAGGCCGTCCTCGCCGGCTTCGTACCTAATTTGCCACCAGTCGCCGACTTCATTTTTGCCAACTACGGCAGCGGATGTACCTTCGTCCAAGCGTCCCAACAGGTCAAAATCGAGCCCAGGGCCATTGCGCACGTTGATCCCCCCCGGCGGTATTTCAACCGTTGGTAATGCTACTGTGGGTTCTGTCGTGGGTTCGGGCGTACTCGTGTCAACTTCAGCTGCGGAACGTGATTCTTCGGCCGGGTCAGGCGTTGGCAGTTGCGGCGCCTCGACAAAAGGCACCTCAAGATTATCGCCGACAAACTCGACGACTTCCGCCGATACCCAGCCTTTGCCTTCAGGGCCGGCCTCAAAATCGATCTGCCACCAATCACCGGCCTCAAGTCGTCCGATCACGGGCACCTGGCTACCCGCCTCTAATTGACCAACGCGGGTGAATGCAGTTGAGGGGCCGCTCCGGACATTGACCAAATCTTCAACCCGAATGTAAGGGCCGGCGGGCGGGGTTACTTCCGGCTCTGTTTCTTCGGGCGGATCGCCTTCCTGAGCTGCCTGGCTATCCTCCGGGGCCGCGGCAGGCACCGCTTGCGGCGGTGGGCTCCCCTGGAAATTCGTTACCAACTCCCGGATTACGTCCAGATAAAGATGGCCATACGTCTGGCTCGGCTCAATGTGCGTGCCTTCGAGCCACTCGTTAAAACTGGTAATGATGACCATATCTGGTTGGCTGGCGATTGCACCGCGAAAAGTCTCGCGGAAATAATCGCCGCCGCGGCGGGGCACGGCAAAGGAATTCTCGCGCGGCAGCCGGGTATCGTTGTAACCGGGCATGGCCGTGGCCACCCACAAGCGATCAACCTGATTTTCGTCCTCGTAAGCCCGCACCCGGCTGCCCCACTTGGCCAATTGGTCGGCCGGCGAAGCTGCCCAGGCGATGTTGTATAGGTGATGGCCATCGAAGACGGCTTGATAAGCGATGTCAACCCCTTCGGCAATCCAATAGCTGTCGTGGTTGGGATCGACCTGAGACCGGATCGCCGCCCACTCCTCGATCGAAAATCGCTGCTGCCGCCAGAAAAAAATGAGCGGTTTGCCCTGATACCGCAAATACGCCGGATGCTGGGCGTGGCCGACCAGGAGAGTCGACAAGGCTTGGGACACGGCACCGGCATCACCAAAAAAGGGGCCCGTGGTTTCAAAATCTACTGCCGCCCTAAATCCGGTCGCGGCGGCAACCTCCAGCAGCAGCCGAAAGTTGGTCTCAGTTTGGTTATTTGCCTCTTGCGGCCCGTACCACGACTGCACAAAGGCGTTAATGCCTGCATTCTGTGCTTGCGCTACTTGCCGTTCAATCGTCGCTCGATCAGCCGAGGCGTATGGCTCGGCCGGAAGATCAACACTCTGGCCGGAGGCCCAGGTACTGTGATCGAACCAGGCATAATAGAAAGCCAATACCGGCGGCGCGGCTTGCGCAGATACTTGTGGCGGCCCGCCTACGGCCACGGTCGACACAAAAAACAGCACGATTATCAAAATAATAACTTTGGTTATCCCATTCATCGCTCGCATTGCCCCAAGCGCCACAGTATAACACACATCAGTTTGATAGCAAACCACAACCGGAACTGCACCGGCTAACTCAACATTGCTCAAAACCGTTAAACTCTGTAAAATGGGGGATTGCCCGGCTGTTCGGATAAATCGGCAATTAATGTGAGCTCATGACTACAAGAAAAGCACCCAAAACCTTTTTCTGGGTCATCACCATCAGTGCGTTCCTTTTAGGCATGGTCCGGTTGGCTGCCATAGCCACGAACGCCATTTCGGACACGGGCGAGCTCACGATCAACGAATTTGTGGCCGCCAATAACGTCGGCTTGACCGACGAAGATGGTGATTATTCAGACTGGATTGAAATCTATAATGGCGGCAGCCAGCCAATCAACTTGTCCGGCTGGTCGCTGACTGATGATCCGGATCAACCGGCCAAATGGACCTTCCCGAACATCACGCTCGGCAGCCGCGAGTATCTGGTGGTATTTGCTTCGGGCAAGGATCGCCAGCCAACCCAGCCGAATGCGCCCTTGCATACCAATTTTAGGCTCGAACGAGCTGGCGAATTTTTGGGGCTTTTTAGAGTCATCGACGGTAAATCGGGCCGGTCAACGTCTCTAAATTTTCCTAAGCAGTTCGATGATCTGTCCTACGGCCGCTATGGCGGTGAGTCCCGCTATGGTTACATGGCGACAGCGACGCCCGGCGGCCCAAATAACGAGACCAAAGTGTGGCAGGCGGAAATCGGGGCGGTCCAATTCAGTACCGGTCGAGGTTTTTACGATGCGCCTTTCAGCCTGGTCCTAACGTCGACTACGCCAGGAGCAACGGTTCGCTATACCACAGATGGGAGTGAGCCGGGCGACACCACCGGCGCAGTTTACACGGAACCTATACCCATTAACCGCACAACTTTGGTGCGGGCCAGCGCTTTTCATCCGGACTTTTTGCCGTCCTCGGCTGCAACGCATACGTATATCTTTTTAGATAACGTCCTAACCCAGCCGGCGTCGCCGCCGGGCTTTCCGTCCAGGTGGGGCACCCACGCGATTGATTTTGCCGGCTACGAAAGGGGCGAAGCCGTCGCTGCCGATTACGAGGTTGATCCGGAGGTCGTGAACGACCCCAGGTACCGGAATAATATCAAAAATGCACTAACCGCGCTGCCATCGATTTCGATTGTTACAGACGTGCATAATTTTCACCTCTATGCAAATCCCCGCGAGCGGGGCCGGGAATGGGAACGCCGGGCCTCTATTGAATTGATGTATCCGGATGGGCGCTCGGGTTTTCAAGTCGACGCCGGCGTCAGAATTCAGGGGGGTGCCGGACGCTGGGAATTTATGCCGAAACACTCTTTTCGCCTCTTGTTCAAAAACGACTACGGCGCCTCAAAGCTGGAGTACCCACTTTTTCCCGACTCACCGGTCGAGCGCTTTGACACCTTAGTTCTCAGGGCCGGAGTCGACCGCAGCTATGCCGGGCACCCCGAAGTTGGCGATCATCGCCTGACCACCTATACCCGCGATGAATGGCTCCGGGCGACACAAATTGCTTTGTCGGGAGTGGGCTCGCACGGCATTTTTGTTCATCTTTACCTCAACGGGCTGTACTGGGGTCTCTACAACGTGGTCGAACGCCCCGACGCCTCATTTGCCGCGGCTTACCTGGGCGGCATAAAGGAGGAATGGTATGCGGTTAACCACCGGGGGGGTATCAGCGGCTCAAGCGACCGTTTTAGGGAGTTGATGGAACTCGCCGCGGCGGGAAACCTCGATGACCCGGCAAAATATGCTGCCGTTCAGGCTCGGCTCGATGTAAACCACTTCATCGATTACATGATTCTAAACTGGTATGCCGGCACTTCCGATTGGCCTGAAAACAACTGGTATGCCGGCGTCAAAAATCCGAACGGCCAGGTTAAATATTTTATCTGGGACGGGGAAGAATCCTGGAGCAGGGGTGCCCAAATTCACCTCGGTAAAGCGGACCTGGCCGGGGTGCCAAATACGATCAAGATTCTGTTTGAGGCGTTAATTCAAAATCCCGATTTTAGGCTGACCCTGGCGGACCGGATGTACAAGCATTTGTATAACCAGGGTCTTTTGACCGACGCCGCCGCGCAGTCCCGCTGGCGCGAAATTAACGCCCCCATTGAGTTGGCCATTATCGGGGAGTCGATGCGCTGGGGCGATGCCAGGTACGAACCGCCGATTACCCAGGACGATTGGATACAGGCCAGGAACAAAGTATCAGCCCAGATGGCGGGGAATGCCGCTAACGTAATTGCCCAGGCCCGGCAAATGGGCTACTACCCCGACCTCGATCCGCCGGATTTCAGGCCGCAAGGCGGAATGGTACCGGTCGGAATCCAATTGAGCATCCTTCCCGATCAAAGCGCCTCCTCTGATTCAGGCCCGAATCAAGCCATATTAAGGCCGGATGGGGACGTCTACTTCACCCTCGACGGCTCGGACCCGCGCAGCCCGGTGACCGGAGCCGTCGCGGCTGGAGCCAAGCGCTATCAAGGACCGCTGGTTTTAACCTCGACAACCCAGGTAAAAGCCCGCACGCTGACCAACGACCCTGCGGCCCCGGCTCGAAACCGGTGGAGCGCACTGAATGAGGCCACTTTCACCGTCCAATCGCCGGCGCAGCGCGGCCAGCTCCGGATAAACGAGATTATGTACAACCCCATTGGGGGCAATGCGTATGAATTTATCGAAATAAGGAATTGGGGCGAAACCGAAATAAAGCTGGGTGGCGCCTACTTCGAGGGGTTTCGCTTCGTTTTTCCCATGGACACGCCGCCGCTGCAACCGGGCGACACAATCGTACTTGCCCAGGACAGTTCGGCCTTTGCAGAACGATATCCCGGCGTAGCTATCGCCGGGATATTTGATGGTCAGCTTTCGAACAAGGGTGAGGAAATCACGCTCAAAAGCAGGGTTGGCGAAGTGCTGGCCTCGGTAAGGTACGGCGACGATCAAGCCTGGCCAATCAGCCCGGATGGTCGCGGCGACTCCCTGGTGCTGGCGAACCCAGTTGGTGATCCCAACGATCCCAAAAACTGGCGCGCGAGCGTAAATTTATACGGTTCACCAGGCGACGACGAGCCGACGCCCTAGTACGGAAAATTCATGCAAATCAAATACTTTGACCGCTATGAATTAAAATATCTGATCGACAGAAGCCAATACCTGCGCCTGGTTGACGAGTTAAGCAACTTTATGGACAGAGACGACAAGGGTGATGGGGAGGGGCGCTACAACATTACAAGTCTCTATTTCGACTCGGTAGACTATAAAGCATATTGGGACAAAATTGAAGGGCATAAATATCGCCGCAAAGTGCGAATTCGGGTCTACGGGACTCAGATGGTTAAGCCCAAAACCCGCTGTTTTGCCGAAATTAAACAGCGGATCAATAAGACGCTGCAAAAGAAGCGGCTGCTGCTGCCCTACGAGGCGGCAGTTGCTTTGTGCGGAGCCGGTGAGGCTTTTGAAACCTCATCTGAAGCGGAAAGGAAAATAGTTGAGGAAATTCGCTACTTGTATTATACTTTGCAGCTACAACCAGCCTGTATCGTAAGCTATGACCGCCTGGCATTCAACGGCGATGCGTATGATCCCGGGCTGCGGGTTACGTTTGACACAAACCTGAAAGGCCGTACTCATGACTTAAGCCTAACGTCTCAGGGTCATGGGGAAAGCCATTTTTTTGTGCCTCCCGAGTGGTGCATTATGGAGGTAAAAGTCAACCACCGGATTCCCGGCTGGTTGGCCAAGGTCGTTAATCAGCACCGCTGCACGTTACGCCGGATCAGCAAATATTGTGCGGCCTTGGAACAAACCAAGGCCTTATTTAAAACGCAGCGATTTTCTCAGTGAGAGATAAAAATTATGGACTTTAATTCACTCTTATCAAGTCTCAACGATGCCACAGATGTATTTAGTACGGGCGATGTGGTTTTCACGATCATATTAAGCTTTCTGATGTCACTCGTAATTGCCTGGGTTTACAAAATAACTTACCAGGGGGTGTCTTACACCCAGTCATACGTGCACACCTTGATCATGATGTCCATGATGGTAGCCGTTGTTATGCTTATCATTGGGTCCAACATTGCCCGGGCGTTTGCTCTGGTTGGGGCACTGTCGATTGTTCGATTTCGTAACGCCATCAAGGATACGCGTGATGTCGGCTATATCTTTTTTGCTATGGGTGTGGGCATGGCCGCCGGAACCCGGTTTTACGTGTTGGCCGTGGTGTCAACTATCTCTGTCTGCTTTATTCTGTGGGGCATGACCACATTCAATATGTTCGCCAAGGACGTTCGTGAGCAGATACTCAAGGTGAGAATCCCAGGGGATATGCGCTACGATAGGTTATTCAACGACGCGTTTGCCAGATATTTGAAGAGTTCGAACCTTATCGCCGTCGAGACGGTCCAGGCCGGTACTCAAACCGAGCTGGTCTACGGCATCGAGCTCAAAAACCAGAACGAGGCCCAGGCTTTTATGGAGGAGTTGCGCAAGCTGAACGACAACAACAAGGTAGCTTTGATTACCGGGGCCCATGAGGTTGATCTGTAGCACGTCCCTCCGTAATATCTATACGAATTGAAGGAGTAGTGGTATAATGCCCCTGATCCAAAAACCAGGCAAAACTGTACAAAATAACCAGGACATGTTACAATGGGTTATATCTGATTATGTAAATTTGAGGGGTGAACGCTAATGCCAACGCTGCAAGACGGAAAAAGTGCGATTGAGCAGGGCAATCTCCAACAGGCACGGCTTATTTTTCAAGCGATCCTCCAAGAGAACCCTCGTTCGGAAGAGGCCTGGTTGGGGTTAGCCCAAGTTGTTACCGAGACCAATGACAAGCGGGTCTGCTACGAAAATGTGCTAAAAATCAACCGTAATAATAAGGAGGCGAAAGAGGGGTTGCGCGGACTGGAACCTCAAGAGGATCCGTTGGTGGCGGCGCTGGCAGGTCCTACAAAGAGCCGGACGGCAGAGGAAGCGGTTGAAGATGAGCCGACCATCGTGAGTGAAGAAGCGGCCCCAAGCTTCGAACCGGAAGAAGAGCGTGAAACGCCGGTGTCGGTTTTAGTGGTTATTGGACTGGCTCTGTCGGTAGTCCTGTTTGCGATTTTTGGGGGTATCATTTTTTATGCCATTACGTCACTCAGCGGGGGATAATCATGCCGGCTTTAGCTGAACGCCAAGCCGGTGCGTTGAGGCTGCAAGTCTGAATGCGGCATGCGGCAAAATTCAGCGTTGGATGCAGTCTGATTTGCCACCTAATTTCATTGAGTCAAAATATTCAGGCTCAAACTGAGCGGCAGTAAGAGTGACCAATTGTTACCGGATTTTCGCTTACGGCAAAGAGAATACTTGTTAGAGATTAGCCGGGCCATGAACGCTCGGCTTGATTTATCTTCGCTGCTGGAGCTAACCCTAAAAAGTGCGGTTGAGCTGTTAGCCGGTCAAGCCGGCTTGATCACGCTGCGCCTCGACGACGGCGCTTTTGTGCCCCGTGCCAGTATCGGCCTGCCGCGTGAGGCCGTGCCCCTGTTTGAGCCGCTCTGGCGCGATTTAGACCCCGTGGAAAGCCGAAATGTAATCCCGGATATGCCGCTGCGCCTGGCCCTGGCTTCCAGAGCAGCCGGCGTGCCGCTGCGGCAGGTGGTTGCCTTGCCCTTAAAGATCGGCGAGGAAGTGATCGGCTTCATATTTATTTTCCGCACGCGTGGGGCCGCCTTCAGCGGTAATGACCGCCAGGTTTTAGGCGCCTTTGCCGACCAAGCCGCCATTGCCGTTCAAAACGCGCGTCTTTACCAGCAGGTTAGCGCCGAGCGGGAGCGGCTCAATTCGATCATCGAGAACAGCGGCGACGGAGTGATGATGGTCAACCCCTATCGCATCATCCAAACCTGGAACCGGGCATTGGCCAATCTAACCGGTATTTTGGCTGAGGAAGCGATTGGTCGGCCCTGTTACGAGGTGCTCAATTTGCGTACCAAGCAGGGTGTCAGCGTCTGCCACACGGCCTGTCCTCTGCTCAATCCGCCGGAGGACGGACGGCTATTCGCCGAGGGCATCCACCGCCGAGGCGATGGCCTGGCAATCAGCCTGGCCGACCACTACTCTCCCCAACTTAACGCCGAGGGCAAGGTAACCCAATTCATCGCCAATGTACGTGATATGACCCAACTGCGTCAAGCCGAGGAGCTGAAGCAGACGCTGCTGTCGATCATCTCCCACGAGTTAAAAACGCCGGTCAGCATCATCAAAGG
>JBFGLD010000204.1:0-7980 GCA_041576335.1 Anaerolineae bacterium
GAGGGCGTACGGCGCTTCGAGTGGGTCGGCCTAGAAATTGTAGATGAGGCACAAGTAAACCGTGGTACATAAAAATGAGCTTACTCGCTACCTCCGTCAAACGATCTTCCCCGGCATTGGTCAGCAGGGCCAACAGAAACTGCTGGCAGCGCGTGTAGTTGTCGTTGGCTGCGGGGCAACGGGAACCACAATCGCCAACCATCTGGCCCGGGCCGGAGTGGGGCGGCTCACGATTGTAGATCGGGATTTCATCGAGCTCAATAACTTGCAGCGGCAGTTGCTGTTTGACGAGCAGGATCTGGCCGAAAATCTACCCAAAGCCGTCGCGGCGGAGCGCAAGCTGCGAGCGATCAATTCCGGCATCGAGGTGCACGGTCTGGTCAGTGATATCAACGCCGAAAATATTGAGGCCCTCATCGAAGGCGCCAGCGTGGTAATGGATGGTACCGACAATTTTGAAACGCGCTACGTCCTCAACGATGCATGCGTAAAACATAATATCCCCTGGATCTATACCGGCGCTGTGGCCACGTATGGCATGAGCCAAACGATAATCCCTAACGAAACTGCCTGCCTGCGCTGTCTTTTCGAAGAGGTGCCCGCCCCCGGCACCACGGCCACCTGCGATACGGCCGGCGTCGTCGGAGCCGTGGTTGGGGCCGTGGCCAGCATCAGCGCCGGCGAGGCGATCAAATTGATCGTCGGCCAGGGTGAGTTGAACCGAGGGATCATTCATTTCGATGTTTGGTACAATACCTTTGAGCAGTTTGGAGCCGGCGGTCCGCGATCGAACTGCCCGGCCTGCCAGGAGCGCAATTTTGAGTTTCTCAACCAGGAAAAAGGGGGGCAAATTGCGAACCTTTGTGGCCGTGATGCCGTCCAGATTCGTCAGCCGCTAGGGTCCAGGCTGGCGCTGGCCGACTTAGCCACACGCCTGGCCCCCCTCAGCGAGATCACTGCCAGCAACGATCACCTACTGCGCTTTGTCGTTGATGGTTACGAAATCACGCTGTTCGCCGATGCTCGGGCCATCATCAAAGGCACAGAGGATGAGACGGTAGCCCGGGGATTGTATGCTAAATATATTGGAACTTGAAATGCAGCGGCCTTACAAAAAAGACGCATGAGCCAACCCATCAAGCTATTCCACTTTGCAGATGTCCACATCGGCATGGAAAATTATGGGCGGCTGGACAGCAAATCGGGTCTAAACAGCCGCGTAGTAGATTTTTTACGGCGGTTGAGCCAGGCTATCGATATGGCCCTGGAACGGGAAGCCGACCTATGCATTTTTGCCGGCGACGCCTACAAGAATCAACGACCCAACCCCACATTTCAACGAGAGTTTGCACGTCGCATCAAGCGTCTCGCCGCTGAGGGGGTGCCGGTCGTTCTGCTAATCGGTAATCACGATATGGCTACGGCAGACCGGGCTGCCAGCAGCCTGGATATTTTTGGAGTGTTGGACGTGCCGGGCATCGTTGTAGCCGACCGGGAAGAGGTGCATCACCTCACCTGTAGACGGGGCCAGCCGCTGCAAGTGGCTACCGTACCCTATCCCCAACGCAGCCGCCTCTTAGCTCGTGAGCAGTACCAGAATATGACTATTGACGACCTGGATCTGGAAATGAGCCGAATTCTGGGAGAGAATTTGGCCGATCTGGCCGCCCAAGTCAGCGAGCAGCCGGAGATTCCGGCCGTCTTGACGGCCCATCTATCGGTCAGCGAGGCTAAGCAAGGCAGCGAGCAGAGCGTGATGATTGGGCGTGACGTGGTCGTGCTCAAGAGCTTGCTGGCTACTGAGGCCTGGGATTATGTAGCCTTGGGCCATATCCACAAACACCAGGAACTTAACGGGGGGCAGCATCCGCCCATCGTTTATCCCGGTAGCCTGGAGCGAATTGATTTCGGCGAAGAGAAAGAGCGCAAAGGTTTTGTGATGGCTCGCGTGACGCGGGGACACACCGACTGGGAATTTATTCCGCTTGATGCCCGTCGCTTCGTGACGATCCGGCTGGATATTACCACGTCGGACGACCCGATGACGGATATCTTGGATGAATTGCTTCAGCACAATGTCGACGGGGCTATCGTACGACTCATCATTAGAGCGACCGAGTCCCAAGAAATTCTCCTGGACGACAAGTCGATCCGCCAGGCGCTGCGGGGAGCTAGCTACTTGGCCAGTATCGTGCGCGATATTGAGCGGGTGCAGCACCGGCGCCTGGCCGGCATTGCCGCCGAGGAATTAACACCCACCCAAGCCCTCGAACTTTACTTCGACTCCAAGGGTACCTCCGAGGAGCGTAAAGCCGAACTACTGCGCTATGCTGATACAATTTTTGGAGAAGAGTAGATGACTAAACCTCCCCACTGGCCTTTAGTTCGTCGATCGCCTGTTTGATGATCTTTGCGCTGGCTTGAAGGGCTGCCTTTTCTGATTCGTTAAGCGGCAGCAGCAGTGTACCCAGGATACCTTCACGGCCGACGAGATGGGGCAGAGCAACGGTTACGTCGGATATGCCGGCTACGTCCGGCACGGGCGTACAAACGGTGAGCACGGCTCGCTGGTCACCCAAAATGGCTGCGGCTATTCGGGCTAGGGCGCTGCCGATGCCATAGTAGGTGGCTCCTTTGCCCTCAATAATCATATAAGCGGCCCGTCTTACTTTTTGATCGATTTCTTGACGAACAGATTCGTCGAGCGGCAGCCCCTGGCTGCGACAAAATGTCTCCAGCGGGATAACCCCAATGGTAACCAGCGACCAGGCCAAAACTTCGGAATCGCCGTGCTCGCCGATGACATAGCCGTGGACATTATTAGGATCCACCCCCAGATAGCCGCCTAGCAAAGCCCGATAGCGGGCAGTATCCAAGGTGGTGCCCGAACCGATCACCCGGCTGGCGGGAACTCCGTGCGCGGCTGCATAATGCGCCGTCAAATGGGTCATAATATCGACCGGATTCGTGGCAATCAACAGCACGGTTTCGGGTGCGTAAGTCAAAACCTCGGGTATGATACTCCGAAAAATAGAAGCGTTTCGCTCTAATAGTTGTAAACGAGTTTCGCCGGGCTTTTGATTTACACCTGCCGTGATAATGACAATGCGGCTGCCGGCCAAATCAGCATAACTGCCGGCTTTAACTCGAAGCGGGTGAGCAAAGGGAACAGCATGAAAAATATCATCCGCCTCTGCCTTGGCCCGCGCCTCATTCTTATCGACAAGAATGAGTTCGCTGCCGACACCGCGCATAACCAAAGCATAAGCGGCGGTCGCGCCGACAAAGCCGGTTCCGATAATCCCAATCTTAGACACGACTAACCTCCGATCCTAATTTGCTTGATCGACCTTGGGCAATGTAATTCCAACCTGCTTTTGATACTTACCTTTTTTGTCCGCATAAGATGTGCGACATATATCTTCGGCCTGGAAGAATATTACTTGGGCAATACCTTCGTTAGCATAGATACGAGCCGGAAGCGGGGTTGTGTTCGAAATTTCGAGGGTGACGTAGCCTTCCCACTCCGGCTCAAAGGGGGTCACGTTAACGATGATGCCGCAGCGGGCATACGTGCTTTTACCCACACACAGGGTCAACACATCACGAGGGATTCGGAAATATTCAACGGTTCGGGCCAGGGCAAAGGAGTTCGGCGGAATGGTACACACATCACCCTTAAATTCAACAAAGGAACGGCTGTCAAATCGTTTCGGGTCGACTACGGTGTTATTGACATTGGTAAAAATCTTGAACTCATCTGAGACCCGAATATCATAGCCGTAAGAGGAGACACCATAGGAGATGACTCCTTCTTTAACCTGGCCTGATTCGAATGGCTCAATCATGCTGTACTCATGAGCCATTTTTTCAATCCAATGATCCGGTTTGATGGTCATAATTTCTCCTTTTAATTATTCTTTCGTCCCCAATTGACGCGCATTACCTGTACTGCTGAGGAGTCGTGGCAGTCTTTCGAGCTTTCCCATTCCGGTTTATCTTCCGAAATCACGCCTGGACCACCAATGACCTCTGCTTTAAATCTTATCTTGCCTACGTCGCCGGGCGGGCCTATAACAATCGTGTAATCCCCGTTTGAATTTGTGCTGCCGGTAAACGGTCCCCCAAATTTTTCGTCGGCTTGATCATCGATATTTGTGACTTGAATCTGCACATTGGGTACCGGACTCTTGTTTCCTTTTTCACGAACCCAGCCGACCAGCGCCACGTGAGCACAGTTTGTTTCCGTTTCAATTCCCAACTCCTCATATCTACCGGCCGGCGTGCCCGGTTGAGGTGGGTTGGCGGGGGTAGGCAAGGGTGAATTCGAAACGGGCGGCGGCGTTGGCAACGGCACAGGGGTCGGCGTGGGAGGTAAGGGTGGCGGCGTATTCGTCGCCGGCGGTAAGGTCGGTAAGGGCGTATTGGTCGGCGGCAGCGCGGTTTCGGTGGGCAACGGGGTATTCGTAGGCGTGGGCATATTCGCCGCGGCGGTCTCAGACTGGGGGACCGTTGCTGTGGGAAGTGCCGTACTGGTGCTGGTGGGTCTCGGACTGGGAGTAGGCGGAATGAGGGTAACGGTGAAGGTGGGCACAGCCGTCCGTGTCGGTCGCGGCGTGGCTACCCGCGCGACAGGCATATTGGTCATACAAGCCAAAGTTATCATAACCAAAAAATATGAAACAAAACTGAGCTTATTGGTAAACATCAACAGAGTTCCCTCTTCTGTTGTTTTCTAAGGGTTTATGGCGAGCCTTTGGCCTACCGCCAACGATGCAAATGTTGGGTTGTTGTCTTTGGGCTAACCCCCTAACAATCCGGCCAACCAGACATCTACTGGCAGAAGAGGATACATAGAACATCCGGTCATGTGAGCGTCCTTAAAGGGAGAACTGATCCTTCTAAGGTGACTGGGTCTTTGGAGCAACCGTGTTGACTTTAGCATGGAAATGAAAGCCAGTCAACAGTATGACAAGGCATTGCCAATCACTTGGCTTAGTGCTATACTGAAATCCCCAGCAACACGAGACTATTCTGGCAAACCCAAGGTTTAGCGTAACCCAAATTGCGACTGCCAATCAGGTTGAAACGTGACAGTCACTTTTTCAGGTAAAACAGGCGCACGTTTGACAAGTTAAGCTATTTAGCCGTCTGAAGTGACAAACACCTTTTTGGTAACAACCCAAGTTAGTGTAAGGAATGAGTTTAGCATGAAATCGAAAGGAATAAATCAGCGGCCATACAAGCGAACCAAGATAGTGGCGACAATTGGTCCGGCAAGTGATAATGAAGAGACACTCCGAAAAATGATTCTGGCGGGGCTTGACGTTGTTCGGCTCAATTTTTCTCACGGCAAACCTGAGGATCTGGAGCCTCTGATCACAATGATTAGAAAATTAAGTAGTGAACTAAAGATGCCCATGGCCATCATGGGCGATTTACGCGGGCCTCGC
Source organism: Anaerolineae bacterium (assembly GCA_041576335.1). GTDB lineage: Bacteria > Chloroflexota > Anaerolineae > 4572-78 > J111 > JANQQF01. The sequence goes on from JBFGLD010000204.1 coordinate 5,454, forward strand.
ATCCGGGTGGGAGAGATTGAGGGTGGTTCGGTTGAGCTTAAAACGGGCAAAAAAATCACGTTGACGCCGGAGCCGGTGGTAGGAAATCAAGAAAAAGTCTCGATTAGCTATCCCGATCTTGCCAAGGATGCGCAAAAAGGTAAGCGTCTGCTTCTCGATGACGGCAACATCGAACTGAAAGTCGAAAAAGTCGGATCCGACAGGGATGTAGTCTGCCAAATCACCCACGGGGCCAGCTTGTCCAGCCACCGGGGGGTTAACCTGCCCGGTCTGCGGGTCAGCTTACCTTCGATTACAAAAAAGGACTATGACGACATCGATTTTGCCGTCAATCACGGACTAGATTTCCTGGCGCTTTCTTTTGTGCAATCGGCCAAAGATGTGCGTCTACTCAACGAACACCTGGCCGAAAGAAATGCAAATATCGCCGTCATCGCCAAAATTGAACGTAAAAGCGCGCTCGATGATATTAAAAACATCGTTCAAGAAGCCTACGGGGTGATGGTAGCGCGGGGTGACCTGGCGCTTGAGATGAGCATCCAAGATGTACCAATTGCCCAAAAACAGATTATCTCGACCTGCCGCCGAGCCGCGATTCCTGTGATCACGGCAACTCAAATGCTCGAGTCGATGATCCACATGAATAAACCCACCCGGGCGGAGGCCACAGATGTCGCCAATGCGATATTAGACGGCACCGATGCCGTTATGCTCTCCGCTGAAACAGCCATTGGCGAATATCCGGTTGAAAGCATCGCCACCATGGCTACGATAGCCAGATCTGCCGAAAATGCCTGCGTTACGGACGAACTGCTCGGCCCGCCTGAACTGCCTGCACCAACCGAGCTTGAACCGACAATTGCCTACGGCAGCCATGTGATTGCCAGATCACTCTCGGCCAGCGCGATTGTCACCTATACGGCCTCGGGTGCGACTGCGCGCCGGGTCGCCTGCCACCGGCCCCCCATTCCGATATTGGCCCTGACCGCCTATGTTCATACAAGCCGGCGGTTAGCCTTGACCTGGGGTGTTGAAACGGCTTTGACCGAGCACATCAACAATACCGATCATATGGTCACCGTGGCCGTCCAACAAGCCCAATTTTGTGGCGTGGCCAAAGCGGGCGACACCATTGTCATAACTGCCGGCATGCCGCCTTACGGTAAGAGCGGCCGTACCAATACGCTTAAGGTTGAACGTATTCCGGAGAAACCCAGCGCCGAGGCCACGCATGATTAAAGCAGGGCTGGTTGGCGGAGTCATTGGGTTTATCTATGTGATGAGCTTGACGCTTCTCTCGCCTTTCTGTACGCTGTGCTTTACGCCGCTGCTGGGCATTGGCGTAGGCTACTTAGCCAATCACTTCGACAAACCGCTCAGAGCGGAGGGGAGCCTGAGTCGAGGCAGCATTGCGGGCATAATTACCGGGGCTGCGGTTGTGACCGGACAAATCGGCGCAACACTGGTCAACGGCGTTTTGATTACAAACTTAGAAAATATGCCGGCAATTTTGAGCGAGATTGGGCTTCCCCAAATTCTAATTGCCGATACCGACCAATATTGGCGCAGCACGCTAACCGCCAGTTCCATCTGCAGTATGTTGAACTTGCTGCTGATTGTCGGCCTTGGGGCGGTAGGCGGCGCTATTTGGTACCAGAAACAAAACCAAAACGCGCCGACCACCCTGTCTTTTTAAGGCCGCAATTTCGAAACCGGAAAAGAAGGAGTTGTGCGATGAATAAAATCGATGCAGCCCGCCGGGCTCAGGGATTTATAGAATTTGACGGCGAGTCAGATGAGTTGATCAAGAAAGCTGTTGAAAAAGTCAGCACTATCAGCGCTGTCGACGGCAATGAGCTAAGCTTCGAAGGGCATCGCATTATCGAGGGGCACGGCTATGGCCTAATTGTCAACTGTTATGATATCTACGAGTGCCCCAGCGGCTATTTACTGCAAGTTTATATGGATACCGGCCCCAACTGGGCCGTCTCGGCCAAAACCATTTCCGCCCTGCTCAGCGCCATTCCCGACAAATCGTTAGCCCGTCGTGCCCACGGGGAACTTGTGAAGAAAGGCCTGGCCTCAATAAAAGAGCATTTTTGACTCCAAGCGCGAGAATTATATAATTAGAGATTGGAAAAGAATAACGAGTAATTTATTTTTTGTTACTGCGCTCCAATCTTTCATCTCAAGTTTGCCTCCGTAGCTCAACTGGATAGAGCATCAGTCTTCGGAACTGAGGGTTGGGGGTTCGAATCCCTCCGGAGGTACTAAAGCCAACGCGCAATCGACGTGATTGTTAAAGTCCAACTTTCTATTCGGTTGTTAAGGTCCGTTCATTCTACTGGTGCTTAGCGGAGGCTTTTAGGGCCATCAGCCGGGCTGGGCTGGTGGCTCTGTCTTTTCCCTTGGGTTACGCTGCGAGCTGGGTGCGTTCGGCCGTGCGCTGCTTGTCCTCGTCCAGCCAGCGCTCAAGCAGCTCCATCACCAGGCCCTTGAGCGTCTTGCGCTTGTGGTAGAGGATTAA
>JBFGLD010000205.1:0-7968 GCA_041576335.1 Anaerolineae bacterium
CAAGCTTGAGCCGGTCGATATTTCTAAATTGATTAGAGAAGTAGCGATGCCGTACATTGAAGGGGAGACCGGCCACAAAATAATAATCGCTAAGATGGAAAAACTTCCACCGATCCAGGGCGATCCTTTTCGGCTCACGCAGGTAGGACGTAATTTGCTTTCGAACGCGATCAAATATTCACCAAACGGGGGGACCATTATTATTCGAGGCCGGTTAATACCAGGCTACCTGGAGATAAGCTTACAAGATGATGGCATTGGCATGACGCCGGAGCAGCAGATATATCTGTTTGAACCTTTCTATAGAGCCGACACGTCCAATACAGCCGTTGGCGGGGCAGGCCTGGGGTTGGCGATTAGTAAGATGATTGTTGAACAGCACAACGGTAAAATTTGGCTCGAAAGCAAAGAGGGGGACGGCACTACTGCCTACTTCACGTTACCCTTGACCGGCACAAACAACATGCCGGATCGCACTCCGGCTATGACTATCGCATCTTAGCCGTTCTTCCAAGATTCCCACCAAACATCGGATCCCGGTCATAGTCCGGCTCTGTTTATCGGCGGCAGCGCGCCATCTTTGCCGGCATAATCGGGTTTGCGCCACCTCCGCTTTGGTTCGCTCGGCCGGCAGCAACTTCAAACCCGAAAGATTGTTGAAGCCTGCTTGGTCTTCACAAGGGAAGAAACAGCAGGTTTTTTGGCAGGTTACATTTACGTTTTTTTTATGGAGATACCGGTCCATTTGCCGATTAAATACTAAGACTTCGCGCTGCAATGGCAATCCCTGTATCCGTTGGGCCGATCACGGACACGAAATGCAAATATCTATAAATGACGAGGGAACGAGTTAATGGAACGCCAACTTGTTGTGTTCAAACTGGCAAACGACCATTATGGGGTTGATGTTGCCGTAGTGGATAATATCGTAAAAATAAAGCACATGACCGGCAGACCCTATTTGCCCCATTTTTTCGAAGGGATCACTTATTTACGGGATACGGTGTTCCCGGTCCTCGATCTACGCGGACGATTTAGCCTGCCAGCCGCTGAGGCAACCAACAACACCCGCATCATTGTTGTCAAGATAAGCGGCGCTACCGTGGGCCTCATGGTCGATGCTGTGACCGAGGTGCTGCGAATTTCCGACGATTTCGTCGAGCCGGCACCCCTTATAACTGCTGGCAATTCTACCCTTATCACCGGAGTCGCCAAGGTTTACGATCGGTCGATTATGTTGCTAGACCTAGGCCGGATTCTTACGGTGCAGGAGCAGGTTGAGCTAAACATGTTAGCGATGGCGACTTGAATAAGCAAAGCACAGAAGTCGGATGCAGCAAGTATTAATCATCGATAATGCGAAATGCATAAAAGTGCGGAGGTAAGTTCATGACCGCTCTCATAAAGGTACTTATTGTCGATGACTCTCCCATCATGCGTTACGCAATAGCCAAGCACCTGGAAACCGACCCCGGTTTGACGGTTGTCGGCAGTGCGCCTGATGGGCTTGCGGCCCTGGCAAAAATTCCGGCGCTCACGCCGGACGTGGTTGCCCTTGACGCAGAGATGCCGGGTATAAATAGTCTGGCTGCTTTACAGCAGATAATGAGAGATTTTCCAATACCCGTTGTGATGCTCAGTTCCTTGACACAGCATGGGGCGAACATAACTGTCCAGGCCCTTATGCAGGGCGCGGTTGACTTCGTAAAAAAGCCGGTGGCCAGTACTGAGATTCGAACTGTTGTTGAAGAATTGGCCATTAAAATAAAAGCCGCGGCTCGGGTGCGTTCTACCTCAACCGCTAAAAAGCAGCCGGTTAGAGCGTACCTAACCACGACCGTAAAGTCAAATAGTGCTGAACCGGCCAAGCTTGGCTTACGCCCCTTCCGCCGAGGGGACCCGGTAGTTATCATAGGAGCTTCAACCGGCGGGCCGCGTGCTCTGCAGCAAATTTTGTCCGCTTTTCCGGCCGCTTTTCCGGCTGCGGTGGTCATAGTACAGCATATGCCGCCAGGTTTTTCGCACTATCTGGCCCAACGCCTCAACGAAACGTGTCAGCTAACCGTGCAGGAAGCGGCAGATGGCAGCCGTTTGGCTTGCGGAATGGTGCTGGTGACTCCCGGAGATGTCTATCTCCGGTTCAAAGAAGGAGATAGAATTTTCCTTGACCAGGATCCTCATCCCCACCACCTACGTCCCGCGTTGGATATCGCGCTTGAGTCGGCGGCGAAATATCATGGCTCGGCGGTGAATGCCATCATCTTGACCGGGCTGGGCTCCGACGGTACCCGCGGAGCCCGCATAATCAAGGCGGCTGGCGGGCGAGTAATTGCAGAAGATGGGTCAACAAGTGTAGTTTGCGGGCTGCCAGGCAGCGTTTTCGAAGCCGGCTTGGCCGATCGAGTCAAGCCTTTACCTGAAATAGCCCCGACCGTGTTGGAATTAATCGCACATAAAAACAGTGAAACGGCGGAACTCCAACCTCTTACCACGGTTAGCTCAGAAGCCGCGCCCAAAGGGCCGCAAGCGCTCGATATAAGAGATGGACAAAGGTGACGGTCAAGTTTCTCAATCCTTTTATGATAGCTGCTTACATTATCCTAAACTAACCCGAACAAAGCAGCCGAATCAAAATGATTTGTTTAGTCTAAACAGGATGAAAGGCAGCAATACCTTTAACCCACGAAGCAGCTCCCAACGCCACGTATTGTCGTGGTGTCTTTGATTTATCAACGCCTTTCATTAAATTCGACTTTGTAAAAGATCGTGCCGTTTATTTTACGCTGCATTTACGAGGAGTTTACACACAGTTTACTTACAGGGTATTGCAGGAATGGTAAAATGAAGTAAACCTGGGGAAAAGAAATTAATTTGGCCCAATAACTATCTTTCTTACCAGACAGGGTGTGAGATGTACCGGATCGCAATGCCAGGGTTCGTCATGCATTTGCATGGTGATAATTATTTGGAAAATGAAATTATACAAGCCGGCCAGTGGGAATCATCGATAACCGAGTTCATCCGACATACGCTGCAGCGTGGGATGACCGCCATAGATGTTGGCGCCAATATTGGCTATTTCTCTCTCTTGATGGCCAGTTTAGTTGGAACTGAGGGGGAAGTTCATGCCTTTGAACCCTACCCCGGCTACGCGGAGCGGATGCGTCTTAATCTTGCGGCCAATATTTTCTCCAACATATATCTTAACGAATTAGCCCTTTCGAGTCAGCAGGAAGAACGAGAGCTGTTCAAGGGGCTCGCCTATACCAGGATGTGTCGCTCGCTAAATAGAGACCCACTTTTTGGCATGGAGCACGGTCGCCTTGTGGTGCCGTGTATTTCATTAGATGATTATGCTGCGGCCAAGCTGAAACGCCTGGATTTAATAAAGATCGATGTTGATGGGTTCGAGATGGGCGTACTGCAAGGTGCTCAGGCTAGCATAGAAAAATACCATCCCATTATTGTCGTCGAGTTACGTGAGCTTGGACTTCGAGATGTAGGTTCGAGTGCTGCGGAAGTTCTCGATTTATTTCGCTCTTGGCACTATCACGCTTACTCCGAACAAGGCGAGACATTTCGGTACGGTGAACTTCTTGACTTGGTAACAACAAATCCGGAATTGCCTATCACTGCTGTTTTTCGGACAGAAATTGCTAATTGCGTGTCGTGCCCAACTCCTGCCGCCGTCAAGTCTAAGCTTTCGCCTATTTCCAGGCAAGACAATCGCGGCGTGCTGCCCGTTGTCGACTCGGTGGGGGCGCCGGCTCCATCCTTGCTGCCACCGGAAGCGGAACTCAGCGCAATGCCGGCAGCCCAGCAGATTCCTTCGGACGCCGGGCTGCCAAAGTCTAAGCCACCCCAGATCCTTTGGCAAGGGCCCATTTACGAAGCCAGCGGTTACGCCGATGAGGTCCGCAATTTTATTTCGAGCCTGCACCGCCAGGAATTTGAGTTAGGTGCCAGAGCCATTGGTCGCCGCTCAGAGACATTCCAAAACCAGCTTGACCCCGACATAAAGCAAATACTCGACCAGGTCCTAAGTAAGGAGATTGCCCCCGGCTTTATCAGCGTCATTCACTCTCCGGCTCATTTGTTCCGGCGACTGCCGCATGCAAATTATCATATCGGCCGGGTAATGTTTGAAACTGACGGGCTGCCTGCCGGTTGGGAAGAAAAGTGCAAACAGATGGATGAAATTTGGGTACCGTCTCGTTTCAATTTACAGACGTTTCGGGATGCCGGCGTTACGACTAAAATGATCAAAGTGCCCAGCGGCATTAATACCGAGATATTTCGGCCTGGGGTAGAACCCTTACCTATTCCGGGAGCGCGCGGTACGATTTTTCTTTCGATTTTTGCGTGGATTTATCGCAAGGGTTGGGATGTTTTGCTGCGGGCCTGGGCTAAGGCATTTGCCGCCTCAGATGACGTCACGCTGGTACTTCGCACACACCCTATCAACGCCACAAACATTCCCAATGCCGCGCAAGAGATTGAACAACACATTAACCATTATCTTCAGGAGACATTAGGCTTGAAACGGGAAGAGGTTGCGCCGATTATCGTTCTCGGAGAGCAGGTTCCCGAACAAGACCTGCCGCGTTTGCACGCCGCAGCCAATGCTTACGTGGCTCCGTCGCGGGGCGAAGGTTGGGGACGGCCACAAATGCAGGCAATGGCCTGTGGGCTGCCGGTGATCGCCACGGCCTGGGGCGGTAATCTTGAATTCATGACTGAGGAAAACAGCCTGCTTCTGGATATAGAGGGGTTAGTCGAAATTGACGAGCGCGCCGAGATTCCCTTTTACCAGGGTCAACGCTGGGCCGAACCGTCAGAGGATCATTTGGTTACGCTGCTGCGCCGGGTTCGGGAAAACCCGATGCAGGCTGAGGCGATCGGTCGGCGCGCGCGGCAGGATATGGTCGAATCGTGGCAATGGCACAAAGTGGCCGAGATACCGGCCAAGCGGCTGCGAACTCTCCAAGCCAGTCTTGCCACACGGGCTGACAACTATCGCCACGATGGAACTATTGCTCTGCGCTGGGAGGGCGCTCAATTCGTCACCCATTCCTTCGCTTTGATCAACCGGGAAGTCTGTCTCAGAATGGCTCAAGACCCGGATCTTGATCTTTCAATCATACCTTCTGAACCGCACCAATTTGGCGCTGAGGCCGACCCGCGCTTCGCTTATATCGCCAATCGCCTGAATTGGCCCCTGGCCCGGCCGGCCCAGGTTCACGTACGTCACCAGTGGCCTCCTAACCTGACACCTCCCCCGGAGGGTCACTGGGTAATGATCCAGCCCTGGGAGTTCGGCAGTATCCCCGAAACCTGGATCAAGACGATGCACGAGCAAGTGGATCAGGTGTGGGCTTACACTACCTACGTCCGTGACTGCTATATCCAAAGCGGGCTACCGGACGACCGGGTGTGTGTCGTACCGCCTGGCGTGGATATTCGTAAGTTCTCTCCGGACCAGCTCCCGTTCAGGCTAAACACCAAAAAACGCTTCAAATTCTTATTTGTGGGGAATACCATTAGTCGAAAAGGGATTGATATACTCTTAGATGTCTATACGAATACGTTTACCGGCGATGATGACGTATGCCTTGTCGTCAAAGATATGGGAGGTGCAGCAATTTCCAAGGGCCAAACTGCCCGGGAAATCATCGCCGAGCTCAAAACCGTGCCCAACACTCCCGAAATCGAATACCTTAACCAAACTTTAACAGATGAACGGCTGGCCGGATTGTACACCGCCTGCGATTGCTTGGTCCAGCCCTATCGAGGGGAAGGGTTTGCTCTGCCAATTGCCGAGGCTATGGCTGCCGGCTTGCCGGTTATGGTCACCGATTACGGCGCGGCGCTCGATTTCTGCAGCGACGAGACGGCTTTCCTGATTCCGGCAGAAGTGGTTCGTTTCCCTGACAAGCGCATTGGCGACCTCGAAACAGTTGATTATCCATGGTGGGCTGAGCCAGACCGGCACAGGCTTGGACAACTAATGCGGGACGTCGTGGCCGGCCCAGGCTTGGCGATAGCCAAAGCGGCAACCGCTTTGGCTTTTATTCGGGCCAATTTTACATGGGATCATACGGCTGAAACGATTAAATCCCTGCTTAAGGTATTACATGAGCAACCCATCCGGCGCTTTGAGACACAGACTCCGGCAAACGAGTCAACGTCGCAGCCGGTGCCACCCCAGGTCGAAGCAGCCCAAGCAGCCGGTGACTGGAACCAAGCAGTTACCCTGCTTACGACAATGCTCAATCAACCGAATACCGGTCACGAAGCCAGCCTTTGGAACAGCCTGGGCTATACCCTCTTTCAAGCCGGTCAAATTGGAGAGGCAGAACAAGCTTTCCAGCGAGGCCTGACCGTAAACCCCGATAATCTTGACTTGTTGAGCAACTTGGCTGATCTTTACCTCCAACAAGAGAGGTTCGATAATGCGACCGAGTATCTAAATCGGGCGCTGCGCCTGGATCCTTACGATATCAATGTTTTAATGTCGCTGGGTCATTGTTCAATTCAACTCGAAGCCCTGGACGTTGCCTTAATGGCGTTTCGGCGCGGGCAATCCCTTGCCCCTGAAACCGAAGGCATCGACGAAATCATTGCACAACTGGAAGCGCTGGCAGTGGATTTGACCTAAAGGTTACTTGGAATATTTTTAAGGCGGCTATAGACGCCACGAGGGTTTAACCTGACGTAAACGTTGCGTAAACGTCGGGCATTTCCCTCAAGTACGCCGCCTAAAGGCCGATAATATTTACAGATCTGTAAGTAATTCGACAATGTCACATTTGGCTCTGAGCGGGTCTGTGACCCGCGATATGATTGAATAACGGGCGGCGTTGGCCCTAACACGCCGGTCACAGACCGTCTTCGAGCGGGAAAAAAGCGATAATTTATATTAATGTGAAATTGTCAAAGTAAGCAATAGGGAGTAGGAGTAGGGATTAAGGGAATCTTTTTTATGCTGCTTACTCCTTACGGCCTACTCTCAGGGTGTCAGGTCAGGAATGGCCGGTTCTAGTGGCGATTAATCAGGCAAGGTCGCAGCTTGGGTTATCATTAACAAATATAGCGGGTAAGGATGCCGGCCATTATTAACTCAGAGGTTCTTAAAGATGGCACAGACAGATTTCACTCGTATTGCACCAAACATCGGCGCAACGAATGCGTTGAATTCACTTCGGAATGTTAACAACAGATTAGGCATCCACCAGCAGCGACTGGCAACCGGTCGACGCATCAACAGCGCTTCCGACGATCCCGCCGGCTTGACCATCGTGACAAAGCTTGACGGTCGTTCGGCGGGTGTAAAGCAAGCATTGGCCAACATCGACGATGCTAAGAGTTTGCTGTCCGAAAACGAGTCGGGCTTGAGACAGATCAGTGATACTCTGGTTCCGATGTGTAATAAGGCCGAAGCTGCCGCCGGCAGCACGGTGGTCAACGATGAGGGCGATGGGATCGTAACCCCGCTGAAAAAAATCGTTACTCGAATCGACAACATTGCAGATCAGCCCAAGTGGAATGACACCAAACCCAGCGACGGTTCCTCTAACATCACCACCGTCCTCACGTTTCAAAGCGGTGCCGATCACGATGATACCAACACGCCAAACGGCTTACAGAATGTGAAGGCCAGCGCCTGCAGTGGGCTAAACGTGGTTTCACCCTCGACGATCACCGCGGCCAGCGGTGTGGCCAACTTGGCCACCTACGAAAACGAAATCAATTCTGCTATGGACACCGTTTCTAAGCAATCATCGAAGGATGGTTTGCTATCTGCTCGTCTGACCTTCAAGGAGAACCAATTTGCCGTGGCCCAGGTCAACGGAGACTCGTCCTACAACCGGATTATGAACTCCGACATGGCCTTCGAACAACTCGAAGCTACCAAGTTGAGTATCCTGCAGCAGACAGCAACTACGATGTTGGCGCAAGCCAATTCCA
>JBFGLD010000206.1:0-7936 GCA_041576335.1 Anaerolineae bacterium
GTCGTGAAAACACGCCCACGCTCCGGGTCGAGCCGGGGGAAACTTTCGAGGTCGAGACGCAGTTGAACCGGGGACCATGGTTGAATAGCCATCCGGAAGGTGAGGCCCTGCGCCAAAAACTGTCCGGAGGAAATCCCTCCAGCGGCTGTATTTACGTCGAGGGGGCCCGGCCGGGCCAGGTGCTGACCGTACACATCGGCCCGATCGAGCTTGATCCCTTAGGCTTTACCAACTTCGGTGGAAATACCGGAGCTATGCCCAGTTGGTTAGGCTCCGGAATTGGGTCCCACCAGCGGGTGGTGGAAATTAAAGATGGGCTGATCCATTGGAGCAAACAGATCAAGCTGCCTGTCGCGCCCATGATCGGCTTTGTGGGCCTGGCCCCGGCCCGCGAGCGGTTTGCCCACACCTGGGGTGGTCCCTGGGGCGGTAACTTCGACGTGCAGGAGATTACCACCGGAGCGGCGGTACAGCTGGCGGTTAACGTGCCCGGCGCGCTGCTCCACATCGGCGATATGCACGCTATTCAGGGGGATGGTGAAATTTGTGGAGCGGGCGGACTCGAAGCCAGCGGGCGGGTCCAGGTTCGCTGCGAGCTTTCCGAGAAACCGGGCTCGATGTTTTGGCCGCGCATCGAGGATGACCGTTATATCATGACGGTAGCAATGTCCCGCCCGGCCGAAGATGCGTTTCGCTATGCTCTCGAAGCAATGGTCCTGTGGCTTGAAGAGTCCTACGGCTTCAGCCGGGGCGAAGCCTTTCTGCTCCTCGGCCAGATTCTAGAGGCGAGGTGTACCCAGTTCGTCAACCCCACGTTTACCTACCTGGCCAAAGTGGCCAAACGTTACTTGCCGGCCGCTGCAGCCTAGCCGTTTTCCAGGTTATCAGAATCCATGGTTTATAGTCGACGCTGTCCCCTGGCCGGCAGCTTAACCTAATCTTAAGGTTAGGTTAAGGTTTATCAGTAGAATCTAGGCATTCCTGACCAACAATCAGAGATCTCAACATTCACAAGGAGGAACTATAATGGATCGAATTCATGTGATGCAGTTGGTACGCTCGTTTCAGGTGGGCGAGCTAACGCGGCGCGATTTTTTGAAAAAGGCTGGGGCAGCTTTGGGCAGCGCGGCCGCCGCTAATTTACTGTTAGCCGCCTGCGCCAACAATCCTAATCCGACCGCCCCACCGGTAATAGAAGAGGCGCCGGCCCAAGGCGAGGCACCCGCGGCTGAGACCGGTGCCGAGCAGGGTCTTGTAGCCGAAATGGTAGATTATGAAGATAGCGATGGTGAGGTCCTCATGGGCTACCTGGCTCGACCGGAAGGCAGCGACTCGCTTCCGGCTGTCGTTGTAATTCAAGAATGGTGGGGTCTCAACGAGCACATTAAAGATGTCACCCGCCGCTTTGCTCAAGAAGGCTTTGTCGCACTGGCGCCAGATCTCTATCACGGTGTCGTCGCCAGCGAGCCGGATGAGGCCCGAAAATTGGTGATGGAACTTGATATGGCCGAAGCGGTGGGGGAAATTCAGCGGGCCATTAATTTTTTGCAGGGGCAGGATTACGTGGCCGGACCCAAGGCAGGCGCGGTGGGTTTTTGCATGGGTGGTGGTTTGGTTTTGCAGACGGCTTTAGCTGAGGACGATCTGGGTGCCGGAGTGGTCTTTTATGGCCGCCCGCTAAGCCCGGAGGAAGCTTCTGGTGTGAAAGGACCTATTTTGGGGCTTTTCGGAGCGGCAGACCAGGGAATTCCGGTTGACGCGGTTGAAGCAATGCACGCAGCATTCGACCAGGCCGGCATTGAAAACGAAGTTCACATTTATGAGGGTGCACCGCACGCCTTTTTCAACGACACCCGCGATAGCTACAATCCTGACGCTGCGGCCGACGCCTGGCCGCGTACCCTGGAATGGTTTCGGACGCATCAAGAGGCATAGAAAAATACAATGAGCAACGGCATTACCAAAACTATTCCGGCCGCCGATGGCCTTGAAACGCTCAACGCTTTATATGATGGGACTCTGCCTGAGTACGAGTTCCATATGGCCGGTACGCCTTCGAAGCTAAAAGTCGGGGATTACGTTTACACCATATTTGGTGACGAATTACACGGCCGCTTGAAAATCAAGGCACTCATCGGCGGGGCAACCAATCCCAAATCGGGCAAGCCACGCACCTTGATCATCGTTGAGGCGCCGGGAGAACGCCTAGCCAGGCCCATTCCTAAAAAGGGACATCGGGGCACACGTTACTACGACGGCGCTGACTGGCCAGCGTGAGCTAAATACGGCTTACCACGGATTAGGAAGCGGCGTCAGATGGTCGGACCCATATCGCGCAGCCAGACTCGCGGTTAACACAGCATAACCTGCGCCTGCTGGCCCATCCCATAAATCTGTTTGCTGCAGGAGACAGACAAATATAAGTCACCTTTCCGGAAGATATTTTCACCTCGTAGCTTACAAGTAAGTGCCCCGACGTCGGTGAAATCGCCGCCATGCTCAGTGAGTTAGCAAGAGCAGCCGTTAGGACGTGAATTTGCCAAATCGTGGCCAAAACCTAAAATTGAGGTCGATGATTTTTCAACAACACCGACCGGCGGGGTTCAGCGGTCTGGGCGACGCCCGCCTCCCCCGGCTGATAAACGAACTCGCGCAGGTTCTAATCGACACGCAGAATGCGCTGGCCTACGATACGCTGCACCTACCCAGCCAGGATTGGGCCAGGCTAGCCCACATCCTGGTCGAATTTGGCGAAGACCTTCACCACAATCTCGGCATTTGGTCCAGCCTCGAGGGTCACAACTGTGATTCGTTTTGGACGCTCCTGCCCTTGATCCTGTTGGCCAAGCAGCCGGTTCCCCAGCCCCTTTCGCCTGTGATGGCTGTGATCTGTCGCCCTCGGAACGGTAGGCATGGGCTGACCAGCTGACCCAGTGACAGGACGAGCTCGACGATTACGGTCTCGATGACGCCTTTGAGGGGGCCATTGCGGCGGCGGTCCAAGGCTGGGATTATCCACTGCTGCTGCGGGTCCTCGAGGCTCGTGAGATAAGCGAGCAAGGTGCCTGGGAGGCAGAGCCGCCCTGGTTTGCCGACGACCTGGCCGTAGTCCGGCTGCGGGTTCCGGAGCGGTAGGGCAACACCGACGCCTATCTCAGGCTGGCCCAGGCCGAGGGGCAAACGGCGCTGTACCTGACCATGCTGGTCAAGCTGGGGCGGGTTGAAAAGGAATTCGTTCTGTTGCAACCCCTTACCGCAATATAAGTGGTAGATAAACGTGCTGATCACCCGAAGATACCATCGGTTTTACCCTGGCCGGTGTTAGCGGGTCGCCCAACAAAGCAAAGGTACGGAGCGTATCCTGACAGCATGCACCATTGCTAAAAAGCTCCAGGTATCCGGCCAGCGTCAACTGACCAAGTGATGCGGTCATTGGCGGCGCATTCCAGAGGGCCTGGTAAAAGCCCCGTTGTAAAGCATCGTGACCGTAAGCCACTCCCAGGCCCGTGGATCCCCACACAGCCACCGCCCCGCCGGTGGGATGCAGCAATAATCGCTCGTCGATGACCGTGCCGCTATGGGCCGGCTGTTGAAAAGCACTGGTCAAGCAGGTCATTTCCAGTAATACCGAGGGTTGTCCGCTGTTAGTCAGCGTATCAATATCCCAAAGCCCCAGTAAATAGGGCGGCGAGGCCGATACATCAGTGCTGGCCCACTGCCAGTGATGGCTATGACCGTTGTAATTGACCAAACCCGCTCCCTGACTGAGCAGCGACAGCGTTTTTTGGTGGGCGGTAACAGCGTCCGGCTCGCGCCAGATATCGCCGGGATTTGAGGGAGAGGGGTCGTAGTACAGTCGCTGAACAGAGATACCGGCCGGTTGTAGAGCAACACTGGCCTCAGAAAAGGTGGCGAAATCACCGGCTGCATCCACCCGGTTATTGGCATCCCGGTAATTATCGGCAACGTAGATATTCCTAGCCCGCCAAGGCCCACTATCTGAAGCGGTCTCGTAGCTGATGATTTTGTTAATCAAAATAGGTAATTCGACCACATTCTTCACCGGCAAGCGACCCAGCATCAAATCAGGTAGGGGGTCATCCAGCGGATTGTCTCCATCCAGTTGAGCATAACACGTTTCGCAGGCCGTTTCGCCGAGCCATGGGTCAACCATAGCCAGGTAAGGCGGAATGAAATTGGTATTATTGTGATCAGTGTAGTTAAGCGGATCAGAAGTGCCATCACCCACCAAGGTGACCGCAAAGGGCGGGCGACTCCAGGTAGCGGCGGCGTGGCGCAAAAAGCTACGGATAGCCTCCGGCGAAACCTGTCCGTAGTTCCAGGTGTCATAAATGGTCTGCACATCTACCGTGAGGGCCGTATACCCCTGCGACTGCCGGTGGCTGAGCAGCGGAGACAGGGCAGCATGGAACTCTGCCGGGGCAATGTACAATACGTCCGCGTTGAGCGGTGAAAGCAAGTCAACCGGATTGTGGGCCACCACCGTTGGGTTGTGCAGCGTGCCGGAACCGGCCAGCAGATAGTGACGTACTGCTGGGCCATCCTCAAATTCAGTGGTTTCGCCTGGTGGAAGGTTCAGCACCACGGGCCGGAGAGGATCGCTTATATCATAAAGGGTGCGGTTGACTGGCATATTGGCAAGTCGATAACGCCAGGTGCCGGAAAGACCGTTAAAGGGAGCCCCCTGTCCGCTAAAGTTGAGCGAGACCGGTCGCTCCCACGTTACGCTGTCAACTTCTACACCGTCGGGAACCGAGCCGGGGATGAGCTTGAGCAGGGCCGAGGTTGTGTTATCAGTCAGGGTAAAGCTTTGCTGCCAATTACCTGTCCCGCTCCAAGCGGCTGAGGCCGAGTCTGCGCCCATCATAACCGATAGATTGTGCTGTCCAGACGTATAGGCAACCCCGCTAACAGTCAGTACCTGGCTGCCGGCAGCAGCAGGCAGAGACGGGTTTAGTGAGATATTTAAAGTGGCGGCGGATTGCCCCGGCCCGGTGCGCAGGTCGGCGGCATACCAGTGGTCACCGTCCGGGCCGGGCAGGGTGGAATCATAAAGCTGATTGTTACGCCAGACACCGCGCTCAATGCCTGTTGTGAGCAGCTGAGCCGAAGCCGGTGAAACATTGCGCCCGGTCATTCGTAATCCCGGCGTGGCGCCAAGCATTAGCCAGTAGGTATCAACACGGTTCCAGCGGTCACCAGGGGGTGGGGCGTAGAAGCGCAATTGGTCAACAGGGTCAAGACGACCATCACCGGTACCGCGTTCTTCCAGGGCTACAGTCTCTCCATTGCGCCACAGATGAAACTGTGCTGGAGATTGGTCCGGGTTAAAACCAGCATCAATTAGCGCTGCACCGGAAAGCTGTTGGATCCCCGCTTGGGTGACGGTTATTTTCCAGGTTAGCCCGAAAGCAGTTAAGGGAGCGATTGTGCCAGCCTGTACTTGCATTTGCGGTGATAAAATCAAAGGAGTGGCGAAATCTTGCCGGCTTGTCAAGCGGTTGGTCTCTTGATCATTGAGCAATCTAACTCCAGCGATGTTTACCTCAAAAGCCGTGGCCACGTGAATTTGGCCGTCACGTTCAAAGATAGGCGTGACGGCAATAACCACTAGACGAGTTCCACGTATCCGGCTGTCACCCCGAACCTTAATGGGCGATGAAGGTAAATTAAGTGGCTGCGTCTGAATCAACGGTTGCCGTTTGGCGCCATCGGGCATCATCATTGAGGGTACTTCACTAGCGGGTAATGTACCCAGCCACGGTTCACTATTCAGGGCTTTAATTTCAGGTTGAATATCAAGTGAGTGGTCTAGAGCCAGGGTGATCAGTTGAGCCGGTAGCCGTGTACCGCCGATTTCCGTATCCGGCCAGCCCGAGATGGTTGGGAAACCGTTAATATCCTGGTCAACCGAGCCTTGCCAGCTGATTTGCACGCCAGCCTCGTCCGCTGATATTTGCAGCGATGCTGACGTCTCACTTTGAGCCGCTATTACCGGAACGGCAATGTGGAAGGGCATCACCGATAGGATGATGAGGCTTAATCTGTAACAAAGTTTCATACTCAACCTGCCAATGCTTAATCTTCAGTATTAGCCCAAGGGTCATGTCTAAGGCTTGAGGCCTCGCTTAAAATGGGGGCTGAATGACCAAAATCGACCCGTTCACCCCATTGAAACTTCGATTCCCAATGTAGACTCGGCCTGTATTTGGGTTGACTTCTACCCCATACGGGTCATCCAGACTGAAGTCTGGTGGTGCGAGAACATTGGCAACTGTATCGCTGTTGCCATCAACCACGGTGACCCGATTGATTGAGGTGCTGTGCGGGATAAAGATCCGGTTTGTGACGGAATTAATTGCCAATCCACCTTCTGCCATATCGCTGATTGACAATGACTTATGGAAGAAGACACCGTTTCCGGTGCTGTTGTACACCTTCAATACCCGAGGACTATGGTGACTCCCATTTGGACCCACCGCCACGTACAACTTATTTGTCACCGGATTGAACTCTATGGCATAGGGGCTACCGTCTACCGTAATATGCTGCACAACCTGAAGCGTAAACCCGTTGATCACAACTATGTTGCCACTATCGCGATTGGTCACGAAAACCGCATTCAGGTTCGGGTTTACGGCAACGCCAAAGCTTCCTGCTCCAACATACAAAGAGGTAATGACACTATCAGTAAACCCGTCTATTACGACTAATCTGCCGGTTCCGTGTGTAGCCACGTAAATGCGGTTGCGAGTCTCATCGATGGCCACGTAGGTTGGCTCGCTGGTCCCCAGCGGGATAGTTTTGAGAACTGTATTAGAATCGGCATCAATCACGGTCACGTTGTTACTCCTGAAGTTAGCCACGTAAACCTTGTGGGTTGAATTATTAATGGCCAGCCCAAATGGTTCGTCACCTACAGGGATCTGCTGAAGCGTTTGATGCGTCGTTCCGTCAATCACGTAAACGCTATCATTGGCTTTGCTTGAGACAAAAATGCGGTTGAAAGCGCGATCGATACCGATATCCTTTGGATAAACTACGCCGGCAATAAGCCCTGGTGTTGCTGTTGGAAGCGCAGTCGGTGTATGGGTCGGGCTTGGGGTGGTTGTTGGCGTGTTGGATGGTGTAGGTGTTGTGGTAGGCGTGGACGTATCAGTTGGCAGCGGCGTCATCGTCGGCGTAGAGGTTTTAGACGGCGTTGGGGTGATAGTGGGGGTATTGGTTGGCGTTGATGTTGGGGTAGGGGTTGGTGACGGACTCTTAATAACAATGGGTAAATAAATGGCATAGAAGTTGGGTCTAGGCGGCTGCCGGAAGCCAAAGTTGGCGTCATAAAAAGTTGCACCTGAAGTTAAGGTCACCACCAGCGGGTTGTTGTTTGTGGTTAATGAATAATTCCCGGAGGGCAATGTACTGTTATCTACCATGACGGCATAAGTTCCGGCGTTTAAGCCGGTGAAATTGTAGAACCCATTGCTATCTGTTGTGGTTGTCAGGACCAGACCATTGGGCCCTGCCAATCTGATCATGACCCCTGGAATGCCCGGCTCGCCTGCCTCCTGAATACCATTACCGTTAAGATCTTCCCAAACCAAGTAGCCAAGGCTGCCCCCTGGGGGTTCGGGCGTTGGCGTTAGGTTAAAGAGCGGGTGAGCAAAGCTATTGGTTGGCCCAACCAGGGCAGCAGTCACACTGATAAGCAACAAGGCTAGGGCTACAACGGGCAGATGAAGGAATTTTCTTGAAAGCATGGCTTAATCTCCAGGTTGATGCTAATTATGCTTCCCTGATTCTATCAACTACTTGGAGATAAATATATGTTTGTTCGATGTAAATTGCCGTTAAAACTCGTGCAAAAAAGTGCAAACTTCGCCTCATAAAGAGTCCGCTCCTAAATCAACATGATTTAGGA
>JBFGLD010000207.1:0-7917 GCA_041576335.1 Anaerolineae bacterium
CCTTGGCCTCGGAGGGTATCACTATCGACCGGCGTACGGCTGCGGTACAGACGGTTGAAGTACCCGCCCGCGGCGAAAGCAAGGTGACCTGGGATGTCAAGGTGGACGATGTGGCTGAAACCGAATTAATTTTTGCCGCCGTGAGTAGCGATGGCCAGTATGACGATGCAGCTAAACCGCGCCTGACCACCGGACCGGACGGCAAGCTGCTGGTGTTTCGCTATACGGCGCCCGATATTGTTGGTACGGCCGGCCAGTTGGCCGAAAGCGGCAGCCGAACCGAGGTGGTGGCCTTGCCGCCTAACTTTGATGCGCGGCGGGGTGAGTTAAGCTTACAGCTCGATCCCAGTCTGGCCGCCGGTATGCGAGATGGTCTCCGGTTTTTGGAGCATTACGAATATGAATGTACCGAGCAGACCGTCAGCCGCTTTCTGCCCAACGTGCTGACCTTCAATGCTTTAGAGTCGTTAGGGATCGAAAATGCGGAACTGGCCCAGCGGCTGCCCGGTCTGGTTGACGAAGGATTGAATAAGCTTTACACCCAGCAGAAAGCGGATGGTGGCTGGGGTTGGTGGGCCAGCGATGATAGCAATGTCCACATAACGGCCTATGTAGTTTTTGCCCTGACCAAAGCCCAGCAGGCCGGGGTCAACGTGTCGGCCACGGTGCTGGCCAACGGGCAGAATTTCCTACTCAACCACCTGCAAAGCACGCGCCAACTCAATACAAGCTTCGATGCCAATCGTCACGCGTTTGTGCTGTATGCGCTGGCAGAAGGCGGGCGCGCACCACAGGCGGCCCTGGAAGACTTGTTGGAGGCGCGGGAGAAGTTGGCTCACTACGCCCGGGCTTACCTGGCCTTGGCGCTCGATTTAAGCGATGCCCGAAAATATCGTACTGATATTGATACGCTGTTGTCTGATATTAACAATGCGGCGATATTGAGCGCTACGGGCGCTCATTGGGAAGAGGATAATTACGACTGGTGGGCTATGAATACGGATACCCGCTCGACGGCAATCATTTTGGATGCGCTGGCCCGGCTCGATCCGTCAAACGCCCTTATTCCAAATGTCGTTCGCTGGTTAATGGTCGCCCGGCAGGATGGAATTTGGGAAACAACTCAGGAAACCGCCTGGGCACTTATTAGCCTTACGGATTGGATGGTTGAAACGGGTGAGTTGGAGGCCAACTACGATTATTCGGTCTTGCTCAACGGCGATGAAACCGTGAGCGGCACGGCCACCCAGACGAATGTACAGGATAGTATCAAGCTAAAAGTGGCTGTTGCCGACTTAGCCGCCGAGGCCAGCAATCTCTTAACCGTGGCCCGCACCGACGGCAATGGCCGCCTGTACTACAGCGCCCATCTCAAAGTTTACCTGCCGGTTGAAGAGATCCAACCTGCCGAGCGGGGTATCATCGTCAGCCGGCGCTATACGCTAGAGTCCTGCCTGGCTGATAGGGCGGTTGACAAGCGTGTCGTCTGCAGTGAGGTGCGTGAGGCCAGGCTTGGCGACGTGATTCGGGTTGACCTGACCATTATTGCCCCGAACGATTTGTACTACGTGGTGGTTGAAGATCCTCTGCCCGCCGGTGCTGAAGCCATCGACACCGGGCTTGCCACCACGAGCCTGTTAGCCATGGATCCGTCTTTGAGCCGGACGAGTCGGGCGACCTTTGGCTCAGACGCGTATATTGATGACTCTGCCTACTACTGGGGTTGGTGGCGGTGGTATTCTCGCAGCGAACTACGAGACGAAAAAGTGGTGCTTTTCGCCGATTCTTTACCCAAAGGAACTTACGAATATAGCTACACAATGCGGGCGACGCTTCCGGGTGATTATCACGTCATCCCCACGCTAGCCACCGAATTTTACTTTCCAGAGGTGTTCGGCCGCAGCGATGGCAGATTGTTGAGCATCGGCAGATAGCTGTCCAATACAAAAAAATCCCCTCAATCGAGGGGATTTTTGTTCAAAATTTATATTACTAGATGATTTCTAGGTTGACTCGCTTCCCGTCTTTGGCTGCGCTGGTGCGTAATAGGGTACGCATTGCATTCGCCACTCGGCCATCCTTCCCAATGATTCGGCCCATATCAGTGGGGTCGACGCTGAGTTCAAGGACAATCATGGAAGAACCTTCCACTTCTTCAACTCGAACCTGGTCGGAATTACTAACAACTGCGCGTGCCATTTGGAGAGTAAGTTCTTTGAGATCTCCCATTTTTCGAACCTCCCAATTCGAAGTAACTATTAGATTGTCATGCTTGTAAAGTATATCAGGTTTGAGTCTTAAAATCAAGCTGCGACTGCCCCCCAAAAGTACTATGATCGGACGCGCCTGGGTGGGTTTCACGCGTGTCAGCAGTAGGGTGAAGTCGTGTGGTTCGCCGGCTAAAAATGTCGAGATAAAGTCCCTGAGGTGATCTGCGATCGCACAGCAGCGGCTGGCGGCTTATACGATTGCCGAGTAATAAATGATACCGCCAATCGCGGCGATGATCACTAAACTCGTGAGGAACCAGCCTAAATTAACTGAGAGCCAGTTTGGCTCG
Source organism: Anaerolineae bacterium (assembly GCA_041576335.1). Classification (GTDB taxonomy): domain Bacteria; phylum Chloroflexota; class Anaerolineae; order 4572-78; family J111; genus JANQQF01. The sequence goes on from JBFGLD010000207.1 coordinate 2,561, forward strand.
ACGTCGTTCGTGGTCATATCGTGACCCGAAGACCCATCTGCTGTTAGCCGCTGGGAATCGGCGGACGGAGAATCGAGAAATTCATCGGGATTGGCAGGCACCCATCTTTCGCCATCGTATCGAAACCATCTTTCACTTTCGTGCCCAAACATCCAATAGTGACCATCGCCGGCCACATCGATCATTTCTAACAAGTGATCTTCAAAAGTTTCTTCGTCTAGGTGACCCTGCCTGAACTCAGTCTTGAGCTCTCGAACAGATTTTTCAACTTCTGTGAAATTAATCATATTGTTTGCTTTTTTCCGTATGATATTTACCTTCGGGCAAGGTATTTGGTTTTGTCTGGTTCGTCACTACGGAGGGCTGTGTATCGTCATCATCTTCTTCATGCGCTTGACCGTTGACGGGGGCTTTGTCGGAAGTCTGGATAATAATTACCGTGATGTTGTCGGGACCACCGGCTTCATTGGCCATATCAACTAACATTTTGACGGCCGCTCGAGGTGATACAGAAGATTTCAGTACCTTCTTAATATCGTCTTCAGTTATCTCACCCCAAAGCCCGTCACTACATAAGATAATCGTGTCATTCAGTTGGAGTTTCTCTGTAAAGATGTGAATTTCTAAATCAGAACCTTGTCCTAGAGCTTGATAGAGAACATTGCGGCGAGGATGCGAAAGCGCCTCTTTTGCGGTAATCTTGCCCATCTCAACGAGGCGTGAAACCAATGAATGGTCACGGCTAATAAGTCGAAGTTCGCCGTTACGTAGTAAATAGGCTCGTGAGTCGCCAACGTTCATCATGACCAACTGGTCGCCATACAGCACCGCGCTGACCACCGTGGTGCCACCGCCCTCTGTGGCATCCATCACTTTTATGTTGGCTTTAGCAATGGCATTACTTAAGGCTTCGACGATTGCTTCTTCGGTGTTATTTCCCCGAAGAGCAGGTATCGAGGCATAATACTCAGAAGGCACAGCTTGGACTGTTACGGCCGAAGCAACTTCGCCCTTTTGATGTCCCCCCATTCCATCTGCCAGGACATATAGATGACCTTTTTCCACTAAAAAGGTTGCGTCGGTTTCGGCGGGCAACATATAGTCATCTTCATTATGCTCTCGGAGCATACCGGTGTGGGTTAAACCGGCGTGGTGAAAATACATTACGGGATTCGAAGCCCCAGTTGATTCGTTGCTCGTTTCGTTGGGCAATGTCTGCTACCGCCTAGTAATTATTCTTGCGTAACTCTGGCCTAAGGCGCCAATATGGTTAATAAGAAAAGGACATCCATTTTTAACGCCTGTTATTATAACCCAGTCTTTGAGAAATCTCCAAACATTGGAATTGTTTAGGGGGCATGCCTGTTTAACCAATTTTGCCGGATTGGTTTTGAAGTAACAGCCACCGGAGGGTTAGATTTTGAGGATTGGGAAATCGGCCATTTACGCCGCCGTCCGACCGGTCTCCCAGGGTAAAAAAGACCTGCCCTCAAGAGTACGCATCCGGATCGAGCAATTTTATAGACACATCCTCGTTGTTGATCTATAATAACCTTCTAAGCGTTAACCCCGAGCTTAAGCTCAGGGCCTTTGACCTATGAGCACCAAGTTTGAGTCGGCTTTGCCTGTACCCGGCACGGGTGAGCCGGCTTGAGCTTTCAGCCTGGGATTGAAATCCCAGGCGATGGTAGCCTGAGCAGTAACGATTATTTCCTAAGTGTCATTTTTGGTGACCGATAAGGAGAATATTAGATGAATGATAAACGCAGTTTCACGCCTCTGCCCCAACCGACAGTTAAACCTGTTAGCAGTACTCACCAGCAGCTAACTGATGCTGTTTTGCGTGGTGTTATGAGTAACCCGGTCTATACCGGAGTTCCTCCCTATGGCCGAGTCGTGTCCGACGAAGCTTGGATAAGGTCCGCCGTGCAATTAATAGAGGAAGAAGGACTAGAACAGTTCTTGGTCAATATGCTGTATGTGCTCCGGCATAGCATGGTCGATGCAATTCCTGATGAAGCGATACCTGCTGAGGATGATGGACCGTGGTCTAATGGAGGTGATAAGGTTGAGGAGGGGCTAAATTCACAGCGGGACATCTACCGCTGGCTCGATCTTATGGAAGGCTCCATTTTTTGTTCTCATGACGGGTTACCTATGATTGCGATTGATGATGATTTTTTGTGTGTGTCAGAATTTCTTTACGCCCATCTCGATGGTACTGCCGTGACTGACCTCTTAACAGAACCGGTTTTATCGCTCATCTTCCAAAATGGTCACACAATGCCACTCCTTTGCCCCGACTGTGGCCAATCTCTCCATGTGGATGACCACGAAGACTTGTTAAAAAAGATCAGCGGTCTCGCGATAGTTGACGTAGAATGGAACGATTATGAGGAAGCACTTGTGGTGGAGTTTGCCCGGCTAGATAATAATGACGGCGAGTTTGAATCGGGCGAAATTCTCGTGCTTCATCTCGACTCGGTGCGCGGGTTAACCTGTCCTAACAATCAAACCTGGCACATTGATGATGAGGATCAGGAGGCGGAAGATTTTTTGGACTACTTTTAACGGGCACAGCGCAATGCAGGCGTGAGCAGGTCGAATTGCGTTTGCTCTTGAATTGACTTTATGCTATTCTCAAAATCACATGGGGTCGGATAGGGTTGAGGCAACTACGTCTTGAATGTACTTCACACGCGGCTACCGCTAACTCGGCTGTTTGCCGCTTGGGTAATGCGCCAATTTAAATGATTGGCGCAGCCAGAATAACTTAAATTGAAACTGCAAAAAAGCTTCACCAGGTGATTCTTGAAAAGCTTCTCAAATCCTTCGTTGAAAGCCAACCACGATGCAACAGAAAAATCAACCTTTTTTATCAGTAGGCAGCAGCGTCTAGCTGCTTGGCTGGTTCATATTTTCACGGCGTTTGGCGCTGTATTTGGTCTACTGACTTTTTGGGCCATTCATCAAGGACTATTTTTAGGCGCGTTTTGGCTCATGAGTGCGGCGTTATTTATCGATTCCGTTGATGGGATCCTGGCGCGGCGGGCCAACACCAAGGTTGCTACCCCTAAAATTGACGGGGCCTTATTAGACAACATTGTAGACTACATAAATTATGTGATGGCTCCCGCCTTCTTTTTGTTGGTTAGTCAGCTCTTACCGGCAGGCTGGGAAATTTTCGGCGCGAGTGTAATTGTGTTGGCGTCCGCTTATCAATTTACCCAACCCGAGGCTAAAACAAAAGACCATTTCTTTAAGGGGTTTCCCAGTTACTGGAACATAGTTGTTTTCTATCTTTTCTTCTGGCAAACTTCGCCCTGGACCAATTTAGTGATTGTGCTTACCTTGTCTATTTTGGTCTTTGTGCCTATCAAATATGTTTACCCCTCGCGTTTGGATTATCTAACCAGAAATCAATGGCTTCGGCAGGCGATGTTGGCGGTTACCGTGCTGTGGGGCGTTGCAACGGTTGCCCTGCTCTTTATTTATCCCGAAACAAATCGGCTATTAGTTGGCTTATCGATCGGTTACGCTATTTTTTACGTACTTATCAGTTTATACCGAACTTTTGTTCCATTGGAGCCGCTGCCTCGTTCAGCCAAGGCCGACACCTGATCAAGCACAGATGTCCTGACCGCCAAAAAGTCTTAAAAATGCCGGCGCCTCCCGCGGCGATCCATGCCCCCACTGGCCCGGCCCTGTTGAAAGTCCTTAGTGACCTCTTTAATTTTTCCGGCCAGGTGCCAGATGCCTGTTGATGAACGCCGCCAGCCCCTGCTCGTACGTTTCGCCAGAGATAATGAACCCCTCATTATGACCGCCTCTAAGCTCTAAAAATGCTTTGGGCTCTTGGGCCGCAGCAAAAAGCTGCTGCCCGTGCTCATAGGGAATGATCTCATCCCCGGGGCTGTGGACCACTAAAATAGGGCAAGCAATCGCCGGTATGCGGCTTAAGGTATCGTAGTGGATGCGGGCCAGTCGCCGCACTGGCAGTATCGGGTAATGTTTAGCCGCTAAATCCGGCACCGACGTAAAAGTCGACTCTAAGATTATCGCGCCCGGTTTATGTTGTTGGGCCAGCCAGGCCCCGACAGCACCACCAAGTGAGCGCCCAAAGATGATGACTTGCTCTGGGGGAAATTGCCGGTCGTTGACGAGGTAGTGCCATGCGGCCAGCCCATCTAAATATGTGCCCTGCTCGGTTGGGGTTCCTTCACTTTGGCCGTAACCTCGATAATCAATTATAAAAACGTCCAGCCCCAGCCGATGGAAGCGCGCAATCGACTCCAAACGATGAGAGATGTTGCCTGCATTCCCGTGGAAGAATAAGATAACGCCGGCCGCTTGGTCAGCCGGCACAAACCAGCCGGACAATTTGATCCTGTCGACCGTCTCGAGTTGAACCGTTTCGTATCGCAGGCCAATATCGGCGGGGGTTGCCTCAATTCGTGCTGTAGGAAAGTAGATAAGACGAGCCTGCATAAGAAAAAGAATTAGCGTGAGGCCGAGATAGAGGCTAATGGCGATGACAAGAATTGTTAAGATCATTCGCATTGGTATTTGATGAATCTGCAAGCGGCCGATTTACCACGCTCCTTATTCGCCTTGAATTGTCACCGTTATGCGCCGGCCAGAAGCGTGGTTGCGATGCTCACACAGGTAAATCCCCTGCCAGGTGCCTAAACTTAGCCGCCCATTAGTAATAGGAACGGTGGCGGAGCTGCCAAGCAGTGAAGCTTTGATGTGTGCCGGCATATCATCCGAACCCTCATAATCGTGTTTGTAATACGGCGCATTTTCCGGAACCATCACGTTGAAGTGGCTCTCGAAATCGAGGCGGACGGTAGGATCGGCATTTTCGTTTAAGGTCAGGCCGGCCGAGGTATGATGGATAAAAATGTGGGCCAAGCCTACTTTGACCGTTCTAATTTCAGGCGCATTGACCTCAATTAAATGAGTGATCAGATGGAAACCTCGTTCAAAGGCAGGTAACCGGAATGAAGTTTGGTACCAGGGCATCCTAACCCCCAATCGCTCGTGGCGTGAAATTTGGGACCTCGCCAAATTTTGACTCGCCTAGACTATTTACCAGTGGTTATCCTTAACTTGAATCCGGCTGTCACGCTCCGCTTTGAGCTTGGGTAGATCTAAAATAATAATTTTCCCGGCCCCATATTGGATCAAACCCTGTCGATGCCATTCCCGCAGTAGTCGATTGACCCACTCCCGGCGGGTACTTACCAAAGAAGCCAGGTCAGTCTGGTTGAGAGAAAAATCAAGAACATATCGTTTTCCCGGCTCTTCTTCTACCCCAAATAGCTCATTGTAGAGCAGTAACATATGTAATAGGC
>JBFGLD010000208.1:0-7915 GCA_041576335.1 Anaerolineae bacterium
AATTCTTTTGGCGGTACCCGGCCCCGCTTGGATATGGAGGGCAGCGGTCATTTGGTTCGAGAGATTAACCTGGCTGCGGCCAAGCTGGCTCGGGAAGTGGCCGGCGAGCGCATCCTGATCATGGGCTCGATGGGGCCGACAGGCTTGTTGATGGAGCCGATGGGCGAGCTGACATATGAAAAAGCAGTGGATTATTTTGCTGAACAGGCCGCGGCCCTGGCTGACGGTGGCGTTGATGTCATCCATATTGAAACACTCAGCGATCTGCAGGAGGCCAAGGGTGCCATCGTTGGGGCCCAACGCGCCACCAATTTGCCCGTAACCATAACCATGAGCTTCGATATGCACGGACGGACGATGATGGGTGTCCGCCCGGAACAGGCGGTCAAGGAACTGTGGGAAACCGGTATTGCCGCGATTGGAGCCAACTGCGGCAATACCCTGGAAGACAACCTAAAAGCGATCACCGCCATGCGTACCGCCGCGCCCGAGGCTACCTTGATTGCCAAACCGAATGCCGGTTTGCCTCGGGTAGAAGGTGGAGAGGCTGTGGCGGTGTATGATGTCACGCCGCAAATTATGGCCGATTACGCTCTGAAATTTGCTGCGCAGCACGTCAAGCTGTTAGGGGGATGCTGCGGTAGTACGCCCCAGCATATTACTGCGCTGAAACTGGCGCTGCAAGGGTTTGTACCGCCGGCGCTCGACGAGGTCGTAGCGGCTAACCAAGTTGTGGCCAGCAACGGCCGCGAAGGTGGCCGGCAGCGGCGGCGCGAAAAGTCGAGGCGGCGGGCCAAAAAGTAATTTATTCTCTATTTTGGCATGGTGATCTCGGGGGGACTCAAAGATGCCTGAGCCGACGGAAAAAGATGTCCGTTCTTCACAGCCGTTAAAGGATAAGATCGCGGTCGTGGCCGGGGCCACGCGCGGCGCCGGGCGTGGCATCGCCTGTATGTTGGGAGAGGCAGGCGCAACGGTCTTCTGCACCGGACGCAGTGTCCGGGGCAAGCCGGCCACGGGTCGTCGTCCCGAAACTATCGAGGAAACAGCGGAAATGGTGAATGCCTACGGTGGCCTGGGTATCCCCGTGCAGGTCGACCACACGGTTGAGGCGCAAGTCCGGGGGCTTTTCGAACGCGTTCAGACGGATCAAGGGCAGTTGGATATCCTCGTAAATGATGTCTGGGGCGGGGACGCACTGGCCGAGTGGGGCAGGCCGTTCTGGGAACTTTCCATATCCAAAGGGCTGCTCATGCAGCAGCGCGCCGTACACAGCCACATCATCACCAGCCGCTATGCCGCGCCATTAATGGTCGCCCGCGGTCAGGGACTTATCGTCGAAATTACCGATGGCGATACAACGAACTATCGCGGTAACCTGTTCTACGACCTGGCCAAAGCTTCGGCTATTCGCCTGGCCTATGCCATGGCCGAAGAACTCCGGTCACACCAGGTCACGGCGCTGGCCGTGACGCCGGGGTTTCTCCGATCCGAAGCGATGTTGGATCACTTTGGCGTGACTGAGGCCAATTGGCAGGACGGGGCCAAGCAGGATCCCCATTTTATTGCGTCGGAAACCCCCTGTTATATTGGCCGGGCGATTGCGGCCCTCGCCGCTGACCCGGATATTGCCCTGAAATCAGGAGGTGCTTTCAGTTCATGGGGATTGGCGGAGGCGTATGGGTTTACCGATATCGATGGCCGCCAGCCCAACTGGGGCAAGTATTTCGCCGACCACGTTGCCGCGAGCTAATCCCCCCAATGCGCCCAACTTCTACTAACCGTGCCGCTCAGGGCCGGCCCGCTTAATGTTGATACGAACCAGAACCCGCTGCTCGCGCACCATGGCCGCCCGGTAATCCTCCCAGTCCGGGTGTTCGCCCACAACTGTTCGATAATATTTGACCAGACCTTCCAGCGCGGACGGTAAGGAAATGACCTCAGCCTCGCCGTCAATCTGAATCCAATCACCGAAAAATTCATCCGTAAACACACAGATCGAAACCCTGGGATCACGGCGCATGTTGCGCGTTTTGTAGGCGGTTTCTCTGGTGCTCATGATAACCTGACCGGCCTCGTCGACGCCGACTAAGACAGGCGACATCTGTACATTTCCGTCCTGGCGATATGTAGCCAGAACAGCGCGGTGATGCGGTTTAAGAAAAACTGTTGCCTCGTCAATCTTCATTGCTGCAGCTCCTTTACGACTTCATCAAAAAGGGCCCGAAAGCGTCGTTGCAGTTCGGTTAGACCAATGATCCTTTGCCCGACAGCCTAACCACCTGAGTTCGGAGGTTCTCTTTAATTGCTCACAGACGGTCCGCGACCGTCGTCATATCACTAGAAGCGGCAGTCGCAGACTGCCTCTGAGCATTAATATCAAACTCAGACTTACCCCATATTTTACCACACAGTTTAATCCATATTTTACCACAGATTCTATCACAACCCCGATTAGGGGTGCGTCCCAGTCTTGCAGCCATATGCTCCGAGGCGGTCTGCACTTCCTACGGTCGTGGGGAGGCTGCGCACTGACCGCCGTCCAAGGCGAAATCAGGTTGACTTCGCCCAAATCGTGGGTCGCAGACCCACTCAGAGCAAAAGTAAACAGACTTTGCAATAGCCCTGCAGGTGGTCATAAATAATTTGAATTATTTTTTGTGATAACCTTAAAATTTTAACAACAGCGGTGAATTTATCAAAAGAACGCTTGACTATCCACCCAAATTAGTATTTAATATCGCTATTCCATTATACGGGTAAGTCTCATAATGCGGAACGACGAGTCCGGAGTACAGTCCATTGAGCGGGCGTTTGCTATCCTTGAAACGGTGGCAGGTTATTCGGACGGAGCAAGAGTCACCGAGATTTCTCGTGAACTCGGCCTGCCTAAAAGCACTGTTTCGCGATTGCTGTCGACGCTTGAAAAGGTCAAAGCCGTCGAGCGCAAAACCGGGCGCGAGGGCTTCCAAATCGGTCCTGGTATCATTGCTTTAAGCTGGCATATCCCTTACCCTCGACAGCTGATCACGTTCGCCCGGCCTTATTTGCTTGAATTGGCCCAGGCTACGGCTGAAACCGTCAATTTGTGCCTCCCCGACGGGAACCAGGCCCACTACGTTGACCAGGTCGACAGCCAGTATCACCTCCAAATCCAAGATTGGACCGGTTATCGTTTTCCAATGCACGCAGTTTCTATCGGTAAGCTCTTTCTGGCCTATTGGCCGGAGGAACGGCTCAATCAATATTTGAGCCGTCCCCTCCAATCCTACACGTCCAAAACAATCACTGCTCCGCACCAGCTGCGGCAGGAGTTGGCCAGAGTAAGAGAACAGGGACACGCCTGGGCTGTTGGCGAGTCGGAAGAAGAAATCGTCGGTCTGGCCGCTCCGATCTGGGGTGAGGCGGGCCAGATGATCGCCTCGATTTGTGTAGGTGGGCCGGCCTTCCGTTTTCCGCCCGAGGGCAAAACTGCAGAAATAGTAGCACTAGTGAAGGATATTGGGCAGCGGATTTCAATTCATCTGCTACGTTAGTCGATAGTGTTTGTACTCAAGGACTTTCCAAAGAGCTCTCTCATCTGACAAGGGGGGTAATGTGATGTTCGGTTTAACGGAAACCCAAGTGCAACGCTTTCAAGATGAAGGTTACCTGGTCGTAGAGCATGTGCTGGATGAGGCGACGATCGAGGCAGTTCGGGTGGAGTATGCCGCCCTGCTCGACGCAGTTTCAGCGCAGTTGTTCGCCGAAGGTAAAGTATCCGACACGTATCGTCATTTACCCTTCGGCGAGCGTTATACACGTCTGCTGTTTGAATACCCCAAGATTTTTGATAGACTTGACATTTCCCTCCCACTCGACAACGAGGGCAAACCAACCGAGGCCCAGGCTCACACCGGGCCGGCTGTCTTTCGCATGCTAACCCATGCCCGTCTGCTTGATGTGGTCGAGTCGATTATTGGCCCGGAGATATACTCCAATCCGGTTCAGCATGTGCGCATCAAACCACCCCGCAAAGCCGTTCCTGCCGACCTTGTCGAAAACTCTTACATATCGAACACCACCTGGCACCAGGATCAGGGGGCCCTCCTGGATGAGGCTAACGATACCCAGGTGCTCACCGTTTGGGTGGCCATCACCGACGCCACGCTCGAAAACGGGTGTCTGGTGTCTATTCCCAGCAGCCATAAGAGGAATATGCTGACCCTGCACTGTCCGGGAAAGGGCATTGCCGCTGAAAATTACATTCCCGGCCCGTTATTAGAGACACGCAAAGCCACGCCGCTGCCTGTTGCCCGGGGCGGCATCATACTTTTCCACCAGTACACCGAACATGCCGCCTACCCCAACAAGACAGACTCTATTCGTTGGAGTTTTGACCTGCGCTACAACCCGGTCGGTCAACCGACCGGCCGTCCTGCCTTTCCGGGCTTCGTGGCCCGCAGCGCTGCCCATCCGGAAACCGCGCTGACCGATCCGGTGGTTTGGGCCCAGCTGTGGCACGACGCGCGCCGGCGCATTTTGAACAGCGAGGTCAATGGGCCGATTTTTAACCAGGATCGCTGGTCCGGCAATAAAAAACTGACGGTTTGCGCGTAAACAGCAAAAATAGATCAAGGATGGATACCATGAATCTTGGCTTAGTTGGTCTGGGCCATCTCGGCATACCCATTGCTAAGAATCTGCTCAAAGCGGGCTACCCTTTAACCGTGTATGATCTGCGGCCGGATGCTGCCCAAAAGTTGTTGGTCCGGGGAGCTACCTGGGCTGATAGTCCCCAGGCCGTGGCGGAACCGTCGGACACGGTGCTGACCGTACTTCCCTCTCCGGCGGCTGTGGCCGCGGTCGTAGAGGCTGAGAACGGCCTGCTGGCCGGTTTTCGCCCCGGCAGCACCTGGATTGATATTAGCACCACCGACCGGCGCGAGACCCAACGTCTGGCTGCACTATGTGCGGCGAAAGGAATTGATGTTTTAGAAGCGCCGATGACGGGCGGTATTCCGCTGGCTCATCAAGGGCAAATGACGGTTCTGGTTGGCGGTGAGAAGGCTGTATTCGAAAATAATTTGCCGGTGCTGCAAGCGATTGGGGGCAGAATATTTCATTTAGGCCCGGTTGGCAGCGCGGCCGCGGCCAAGGTGCTTACCAATATGATGGCGGCCGTTCATTTGTGGATCCTTGGCGAAGGCTTGATGCTGGGTCGATGTGCCGGACTCGAGCTAGGCGTGCTGTTTGAGGCTATAAAAGCCAGTTGCGCCAACAGCTTTGTAGCCGAAACGGAAGGGCCGCAAATCTTGAATGGCTCTTACGATTACGGGTTTACCATCGCCTTGCAGGCCAAAGATGCCCACCTGGCTTACGAACTGGGCCGCGAAGTCGGCGTGCCGTTGGAAATGGGCGGCTTGGTCGAACAAATCATTCAACGTGCGCGACGCAGGTATGGCGACGAGGCCTGGTCGACCCAGATAGTGAAGTTGCTGGAAGATGATCTGGGCGTTGAATTACGTGCTTCCGGCTACGATACACCAGGGCTTGACCTGTGAGGACGATGACATACGTTTCTTAATAGATTAACAAGGAGACGACCCCGTGATAGATTGTGATGTTCATAATGATTGGGCTTCGGCTGACGTGCTGCTGCCCTACCTGGATGCCAACTTCCGCGACTATTTTGTGCGCGGTGAAAAGCCGGGTCCGCGGGGGGCGTTTCCCCATGCCCACCGGCCCTGGCTGCACCCGGAGGACTTCCGGCGCGCCGACATCAAACCCATCACCCAGGAAGATCACTACACCCTTATGAAGGAAAATTTGCTGGACCCGTTTGGCCTTGAGTTTGCCATCTTAACCGGCGAAGAGGCGCTGGAAGTATCAACCCTGGCCAACCCTTACTACGCCACGGCCCTGGCTCGGGCCTACAACGATTGGATGGTTGATTATTGGCTGCCTAAAGATAAACGCTTCAAAGGCTCGTTGATTATTGCGCCGCAAGACCCGCCGGGTGCGGCCAGGGAAATTCGACGCTTGGGCGAGCATCGAGAGATCGTGCAGGTCCTCATCTCCAGCGGCACCTACAAACCGCTTGGCGATAGGTTTTACCATCCCATCTGGGAGGCGGCGGCCGAGGTTGACCTGCCGATTGCCGTTCACCTGGGAGGACAGGGCGGCCTAAACTATAATCCCACCGCATGCGGCCCGGCCACATATTATTGGGAGCTGCACGCACTACTCATGCAAACCGGTATGAGCCATGTTGCCAGCGCCATTTCGAACGGCATATTTGAAAAGTGGCCCACGATGTACTTCATTGTGGTCGAGTGCGGCGTCGCCTGGCTGCCGAGCCTGCTCTGGCGGCTGGATGCGAACTTCAAAGCCCTTCGCAAGGAAACGCCCTGGCTTAAGCGCCTGCCCAGTGAGTACGCTCGTGATCACATTCGTTTCACCACACAACCGTTGGAACAACCTGCCAACAAGGCCCATTTGTGGGCGACGTTAGAGGCTATGGATGGTCAAAACACGCTCTTGTTTGCCTCCGATTACCCGCACTGGGATTTTGACGATCCCTTCAAAGTCGGAATTCCGCGTGAGTGGCACGAGAATATCTTCGATTTGAACGCGCGCAAGGTATATAAGCGCTTGCCGCAAAAAAACGTGTTGAGCAAGAAGCGTCGATCGCAGTCAAAACTCTTTGAAGAAATGAAGGTGGAACGATGGCCAACACAAAAACCAGAAAACGGTATGTCGCCTGCAAAACCAACGATATCCCGGTGGGCGAGTGCAAGATCGTCAATATCGACGGCAAAAGTATTGGCATGTTTAACCTAAAGGAAACGTTCTATGCCTTGCTGAACTACTGCCCTCATACGGGCGCGGAATTGTGTCGAGGGCCAATTACCGGCACCGCCCTGCCGGTCGATGACTATCACTATGTGTACGGTTACGAAGGTGAACTGATCCGGTGCGCCTGGCACGGCTGGGAGTTTAAGATTGCGACCGGGGAATGTCTACTCGACCCTAAAATCAGAGCTAAGAGTTATCCAATCACGATTGAAAACGGCGATGAGGTCGTCGTGCATATTTGAGGACATTAGGCGATGATAGACTGTGATGTTCACAACGATTGGACCAGTGCTGAAGTGCTGCTCCCATACATGAACCCCGTATTTAGAGATTATCTGGTACGGGGCGAACTGCCGGGCCCCAGAGGGGCCTTTCCGCACGCCAACCGGCCCTGGCTGCATCCCGAAGGCTTTATGCGTTATGATCTGACCGACGATGGCCACCCGGGTGCGCATTTTGACGTCATGAAAGAAAAATTGCTGGATGCCCACCACTATGATTACGCCGTCCTAAACGGCGAAGAAGGCATTGAAATATCGACCCTAGGTAATCCGCTTTTTGCCTCGGCCCTGGCCCAGGCACACAATGATTGGATGCTGGACACTTGGCTCAGCTACGACCCGCGACTGCGAGGCTCTTTGATTGTTGCGCCGCAAGATCCGCCAGGCGCGGCGGCAGAAATTCGGCGGGTGGGGCATCGAGTGGAGTTCGTGCAGGTCTTGGTTTCCAGCGGTTCCTACCGGCCCTATGGCGATCCGTTTTACCAGCCCATCTGGCAGGCGGCGGCGGAAGTAGGCCTACCGGTCGCGGCTCATCTGGGTGGCCAGGGTGGGCGCAACTACAACCCTATTGGCTGTGGGCCGACCACCTTCTTTTGGGAAACCCACGCCCTGCTGGCCGAAACCGGCATGGCTCACATCGCCAGCCTGATCGCCCACGGTGTCTTTGAAAAGTGGCCTTCGCTCCAATTTTTGTTGATCGAATGCGGCGTAGCCTGGATTGGCCCGATCCTGTGGCGGCTCGACGCCGACTTTAAAGCGCTGCGCAAAGAAACCCCCTGGCTTAAGCGCCTGCCCAG
>JBFGLD010000209.1:0-7899 GCA_041576335.1 Anaerolineae bacterium
CAAATGGCTGCCAGCTATCTTTGGGATGCCCGGGCCAAGCATGAGGTTGACTACGCTCGTTTAACTCAGGAGTTGTGGTTTCAACTTCAACCACATCTCGACTATCTATGGCGCAGTCTGACCTCCGCCGAACAAAAAACGCTGCGCCAGATTGCCGATACAGAGCCGGGCCAACCTGATCCAAAATTATTAGCCGCTTTAGAACGACGAGGCATCATTACCGGGCAAGCTAAACCGTTCAGCCAGATATTTGCCGAAATGATCGCAGGTGGATATTTGTCCGAGAAAAATAGTTGATGATGGGTCAAAAATTTATCGGCGATATGCTATACTTGCTCAGGTTTAGCATGTTCCAACCGGCCAAGGTAATCGCCAAAATGCAGTCCCTACATCCTGATTTAACCGTCCAAACCGGGCTGATCCAACAATTCTGGCTGGCCGGACGAAGTGCTAAGGTGCGGCGCTTTTTGGGGTTGCAGATAACAATCTGGTTCGTTATGGGGTTGTTGAGCTTCGTACTCATGGTTGCTGTGCGGGTAGCGACCGGTGCTTCTGCCACATTGACCTGGGTCGAAGTGGCCTTCGACGCAATCTTCGGCCTAATCGGAAGTATAATGGTGGCCGCCGCGCTTTGCGTAGTTGGCGGCGTGCCCGCCGGGATCATAGGTAGTATTGTTGGCGGCCTGTTATTGGCGTTTGCGTTAGGGTTATCTTTTGGTTTGGCCGGTGGATCATCGGCGGGGATAGCCTTGGGGCTGGCGGGTGGCGTGGTGCTGGGCACCGTTGGTGCCACCTTCGACCACTTGCGCCGGCCAAATATGGAGCTTTCCTCGTTGTCATACTGGGGCCAGGCAGCCGTAGGAACAATATTTGGGGCGATCAATGTCACCATATTTGGCCTGGCTTTGAGTTTTGCGATTAGCATCGCCAACACGATGGTGGTCGATGTGACGGGTCGTATTGGGTTAGGGGCAATCTTTGGTGTTATTGGTGGCCTGATGCTGATGGGGGCCGCGAGTTTGGGCATGCGCTTAGAAGCAGGCCATGTTAATGCTCAACACCTGAAGTGGTACCTGGTCGACAGCCTGCTGCTGGGCGTGATCGGCGGCATTGCCGGTGGTTTGGTCTTAAACGTAACCGGCGGACTCGCCGGAGCGGTCGCCCTGGTTGTGCTGTGGGGCGTACTCGTTGGGGCCGGGGGTGGGTTGGCGATGCAGGCCGGAAATGGCCTGTCGGCCATTTTGGCGGCGGCCGGATTGACCTGGCTCTTGGTTGCTTCGCCTCGCAGTCCCTTTGCCCCGACGGCACTGCTGGCTGTCGGGGCCACCTTGTTGGCCGGGCTGTTTAGTTACGTCCGCTTACCGCTGGGCATAGTCGAGATGCCGTTGACCCGCTGGCAATACCTGCGAGCCTTACGCCGGCCTTCAGAAATATTCGCCCGCCTGCATCGCACGCCAATTTACTGGGATGATCTGATCTTTTACCCGCTGCCGGCCCTGGATCAGTTATTATTGATGGCCTTACGAGCCGATCGAACCGCAGGACTGGGCGAGGTGGCCTTTATGGGGCGAACTTTTCGGCAGGGCCGGGCCGGTAATCGAGCTCAATTAGCCTTTGCCGTAGAAACATTGGCCGGCTGTAACTCGCCCACCGCAATCGCGGCCGCCCCCGCTGCGCTCGATTGGTTGGCAGACGAGGTCATCACCACGCTCCCGCAGGGCACGGGTGAGGTGATCCCGCGCCTGCTGGCGATAGCCAGTGGCGTGCGGGTTAGCCTAACAGCGGACAATCCCTACAGCTGCCGTCTGGGCTATCGCGAGGCACTAGACAGTTTGGATGCGCTCCAAAGACGTTTGCCGTCGCTCGGCCCACAGGCGACCCAATGGTGGCAGCCGGTTATCGACCAGTGGCAGCGCCTCCTGTTAAATGAATTGGAACTCGTCTCGACGACGACGATAACGACCGTTACCGAAAACCCTTATCAGCCTGGTAACCCCCTTCAACTGGTTCGCCGAGAATTGTTCAAAGGACGACAGGAACTGCGCGAAGCCGTGGTTAACGCCTTACTGGAGCGCCATCGACCGACCTTGGTGCTGCATGGTCCCCGCCGCATGGGCAAAACCTCATTCTTACTTCAACTTCCGGCGTTGCTGCCGGGGAACACATTGCCCGTATTTCTCGACCTGCAGCGGCCCACCGCGACCCAAAGCACAGCGGCCTTTTTCTACAATATTGCCCGCGCTATCAGCCGGGACGCTCGCCCGTATCGACTGCTGGTTGACCCGCCTCTCCGCGAAGGATTTGCCGCCTCACCTTTCGAAGCGTTTGCCGCCTGGCTCGAGGATGTCGGGTTACCGGCTTTGCAGGATTTTAACGTTCTGCTGACCTTTGACGAATTTGAGAAGCTCGGCGAAGCGGTGGAATCCGGACGCTTGGACCGCCAGATTTTTGATGAATTACGCTATTTGATCCAACACCAAACCCGGCTGGCCTTACTGTTTGCCGGCGTGCAGACGCTCGATGAACTGGGACCGGCCTGGTCTTCCTATTTTATCAACGTCAAACCTTTGGCGATTGGCTATCTTCATCCCGCTGAAGCCGAAGAGCTGATCCGCCAACCAGACCGCGGGGCAAGCTTTAACCTAACTTACGCCGACGACGTGGTTGCGGAGATCCTGTCCCAAACCGCCTGCCATCCCTACCTATTACAGCTGCTCTGTTCGGCTATTGTCGATGAGAGTAATTCCCAAACTACGCTGTATGTCGACCGGTCGCTGCTCGAAGCTGCCCTGCCGCGAGCACTAGACCAGGGTGAACCTTATTTTCGCAACATCTGGGATGAGATGGCCGGCCCAGAGGGGCGCGTGCTGCTGCACCACATTGCCGAGGCCGCGGCCCCTGTGAATTTACGCGAAGCTCCCGTTTTGACCCATCTCGTCCGCCGCCGTATCTTAAAACGTAATGATAGCGGATACTGCATCGAAGTGCCGCTGGTGCGCCGCTGGCTCGTTGAACGAGCGCCGCCGCTGTGAAATCTGCAGACCGAACCGAGATAATCCGGCCTCCGTCGGCTCCAAATTTCTGAATCACTTCTAATATTTTTTGCGGCAGTGTTGGGGCAATTTGAATTCCTGCGGCACAGTGTCTCGATACCTTTACTAGGACGAGAGCGGTTGCTGCTGGTGACGGCGATCGAAGGTTAGGAAAATGGCCCAACCAATCGTCATAACCAAGGGTACCGCGGCCAAGGCCAGGGCAATCTGCTGGGGCGTTAAGCCTAAATTATCGGTGGCCCAACCTACCCACAAGGTTGAGGTCGACGCGGCCAGGGTCATCATGGCAAAATCAAAGGCAAAGACGCGGCCCAAAAAACCATCGGGTACAATCATTTGCAGCAGCGAAGAGGAGTAAACCCAATTGATGCCGCTGCCAATGGTTCGAATAAAAGTGGCGATCAGGAATAGCCCCAGGGTAGAGGCGCCACCCATCATAACATAGCCTACAGCCATCGTCACGTATGTAAAAAGAATGGTCCATTTCATCCAACTTGGGTTATTACCGGTGATTCGCTGGGCCACGAGCGGGCCGAGTCCTGTGCCCAAGCCGATGGTAAAGTAGATAAGACCCAAGGTGCCGGAACCGTCGGCCCCAATCGGAAAGACCTCCTTGGCAAAGGTGACCTCGACGACAGCCATACCTCCGAAGGCCAGTGCAGCCGAGGCCTTGACCAAAGCGATCACAAGCACTGAAGGGCGCTGCCAAAGGTAGCGTAACCCATCTACATAGGCTTGCCAACCGGCGTTATGGGTCGCTGTCGAATGCGGATCCATTTCAATCGTGGAAACCATAATCCGGTTGACAAACCAGGCCGAGACAATAAATGTCGCCGCGTCGATTAAAAAGGCGGCGGTGATGCCAAACAGGGCGGTAGCCAGGCCGCCCAGGGCGGCACCCAGGGCCAGCATCGTGCTCCAGGTTGTGCCGGCCAGGGCATTGGCCGTCACCAAGTCTTTGCGCGCGACGATGCTGGGCAAAATGGCGGCCCGCGTTGGTTCGAAAAAGGCGCTGATACTCAACTGCAAGACCGTAAGAACGTAGAGCAGCCAGATGTCCCCCTCGGTACGTACGAGCAGGAAGCCGAGTACGATGACGGCCCGCAGCAAATCGCTGGCAATTAAGATTTTGCGGCGGTCGAAACGGTCGGCTACGACGCCAACCATCGGGCTAAGGACAAAGGGGGGCAGCAGCCGCGCCAAAAATAGACCGCCGATAGCGAGTCCTGAACCCGACAGGTTAGCCACTAAGGCAGCCGAGGCAATAAAATTAAACCAATCGCCGAGCTGGCTGATCACTTGGCTTAACCAAAGGTAACGATAAGCACTGTTGTCACGAACCAAGTAAATGTAACGATCAATTAAGGGAACGTGCATGGTAGTACCCCGTAACGACGTTGAAGACCTGGTGTTGCATGGAATTCTAACACGGAAATCAAACTTATATCCGGAGAACGACTGCGCTCTCTTATTCCCAATCTCTATTCTCCTGCCGTTACTTGCTCTCTCAAGTCTTGGGCTACTAGCTTGGCCGAAGCGTTTTGCCAGTTGTACAAAGTTCGCTCCGGAACGTAGGTGCGAAACCAGTCGAGCGCCGCTTTTTCAATAGAGTCGAGGCCATTGCGGGCGTAGTCAGTCCGCCGGCTGTACGGCTTGAGACCAAAAGCGATGATACCCCGGCCGATGTATCGCAGGCGCGGATTGGCCGGATTTCGGGCTATTAACCACAGGGCCAAGCCGTAGATTAATATTTCGAGAATTAGTTGCCCGGTCATCTCTCCGTTCTCCTCGACCGTTCCCCTACTCTCAACATTGATAACCGATCTTCTTCACCGATACCTTTGCTCAACATCCACCCATTTCCGGAGGCATATTCCGGCTTAAGTGCTCCAACTCGCGCAGACAGCGCTGCAATCGAGCAGCGATCAGGCTGGTGTCGCCGGCACGCAAATAGAGTTCAGTGTCCATTTTGGCGGTTACACGCCGCAGATTTTCAACGGCAACGTCGACGGCCCATAAAAAATATTCTTGGCACAGGCGCTGCTCGAGATACAGATCGCCTTGCGTATAGCCGGCCAGATAGCCATCGGCAAGCGCGTTCATAACGGCGCGATAGGCTTGAAACTGATGCCGGGCGTAGCGGGGTGCATCGGCCAGGCTGGGCAGGTAGGATTTGTAACAGTAAATGAAAAAGCCGGCGTATCTATGGCCGTTGTGGACGGCCGGAACCGGGTCGACCAGTCCGGCAAAGCGCCCGCGCCGGCTGATGAGATTTTCGGGCGTAATGTCGCCGTTGACCAGGGTCACCGGTTCCCCGGCTGCCGGGCGCTCGGCCAGTACCTCGTCCAACTTGCTCTTGAGGGTAGTCCGATTGAAAGAAAACTTGGACCGGCTCAGCCGGTCAAGCTGTTCGTACAGCAAGTCGGTCTCGGCCTGCCAGAATTCGCTCAAATAGCCCCGGCTCTTCCCGCTCAAAGCGTGTCCGTCCCAGATGAGGTCACCAAAGCCGTCGACCGGTGGTGGCAGGCCGTGTAAAGCCCGAAAAAAGGCGCCGACCTGCCGCCCGTAATCGCAGGCCTGCGGCACGGTCAGCTTAGGCAGCGCCAGAGCCGGCCCCATATATGATTCAAGAGTGAAACTCAAATCGGGTGCCAGCCGGTACGCATAGATGGTCGGGCAAATGCCGGGCCGGACCCGGTTAGCCTGGCCATAATAGAGGCCGACCGGCGCATAGTCTTCGTGGAGGTAGCGCTCGTCGAAGGTCTCCCGGCGGCCATAGATGACTTTTTTCCGCAGACGAATAACCAGCGGCTGCTCACCCTGAGGATAGACGAGATAGGCATCGTGCCAGGCACCGGCCCCTAATTTTCGATAAGCGTTTTTAGATTTGAGCGTTGGAAAGCTGCAGCGTTCCAGGGCCAGATTGAGCTTTTGGTGCAATTTCATCACTGCTGTCTACGAACTGCTTCAATGTGACCGAGAAGGGCTGGCCCCAAGTCTCCATGCTCGCTTCCAGGCGATCGGTGCAGTCGCAGGTGGAGCAAGCCCATGGTTCGCTGCCGTCTTCGTCTCTGCATTTGCTGCGCGCGTGGGCGTCTTTGATTTGAACCAGCTCAAAATACGCCTCCCAGTAAGGACGCTCTTCTGCCAGAGGTGTCCAGCAAAAACATACTTCTACCCAGCGCACCCGGCCGTCGTCAAGCAGGCGGGCCTGGGCCATATCCCGCAAATATTCGTCACCGGCGATAGAGCCGGCACCCAAGGTGCCGTCTTCGATGGCCTGCAGCAGTGCGGCTGCCCGCCCCGGTTTGACTCGACCTGTGACTAAGTAACGCATAAATTCTCCTTTTGCAGCCTCTCAAGTTTTTTCACTCAAAGCTTCGACAATATTTCCGGTCCATTGGTGGTAATGGCAATCGTATGTTCAAACTGGGCCGACAGGGAATTGTCGGCTGTGACTACCGTCCAACCATCATCCAGCAGGTACCATTCCTGGGTACCGGCATTGATCATCGGCTCAACCGTAAACACCATGCCCGGACGTAACTTGGCCCCCTGGTTTTTTTCTCGCACGTGTGAGACGGACGGAGCTTCGTGAAGCGTTTTCCCGAGGCCGTGCCCGCCCCACTCCCTGACTACCGAAACCTCTTGCATGCTGGCGTAAGCCTCAATAGCCCGGCCAATATCATTTAGGTATCTGCCCGGCTGCGCTGCGTCGATGCCAACCTGTAAACATTGCCGGGCAATGTCGAGTAAGTGTTGAGCTTCGGACGAGATCTTTCCTACGGGGAAAGTGAGGCAGGCATCGCCACAGTAGCCGTCATATTTCAGGCCAATGTCAATGCCCACGATATCACCTTCTTTCAGCGTCCGTTTATCAGGAATACCGTGGCAGATCTCTTCATTGATTGAGGCACATATGACCCCCGGAAAAGGCGGGCTTTCGGGCGGGTTGCCGCGATAACCCTTGTACAGCGGCTCGGCGCCCCTACTTATGAGATATTTTTCGGCCAGCCGGTCAAGTTCCTGCAGCGATATACCCGGCTCGATTCGCTCTGCGATGACCTCGAACGTCTCGGCCACAAGGCGGCCCGCCTCACGCATGCGAGCAATGGTTCGTTTACTTTTTAGTGGGATTCCGATTCTGTACAATTCTTTCTCCTTCCGGCCGCCGGCAGCGCGATAGTGACTGCGCACGTAGTTTGCTGGTCCGATACGATCTTTCGATTTCCGCCCGCCGCTAATTAGGATTATACTTCCATATGAAGTTGCGGCAGGGCTATCGTACCATCAATCCCGTCATGGAGTCAATCTGAGGCAGGCAGAGCAGCTTTTTTCCCGGGGCGTAACTATTCAGGTTATCCATTTAGGACTGGCAGTCCTGCGCTATAAATGGCAATAACCCATAATTACAGGTGTTGTTGACCAACAAATCCCCTGTTTTTCAAGGACTGCCAGTCCTGGCTGAATAGTTGCAATTGTGCCAAGGTAGCAGTCATTTTTTAGCAGGATGTTGTGGCAAAACCAGGGTGTCTTTTGAACCTTTGTAGTGATTGTCACCTAAATTAATACTGGAGGAGATATTCAATATGACGAACCGTTTATCAATACTGTTGACTTTGTTGGTTGCATTGACCCTCACCGCCGCCTGCGGTGGCCAGGCCCCGGCCGAACCGGCCGCCCCGGCCCCGCAAGAAGAAGCGGCCCCGGCGGAAGAAGAGCACGCCGATGAAGAAGAGCACGCCGATGAAGAAGCCGCCCCGGCCGAGGAAGCCGCGCCGGCCATGGTCGAAGACCCCTTGGGTACGGTGGTCATCGCCCCGGGCGAGCCGCTGCGCATCGCCTC
>JBFGLD010000210.1:0-7890 GCA_041576335.1 Anaerolineae bacterium
GTGGGCGCAACGTCAACTGGACTACTTCCGACTCTCTGGCCGATATGGCCGGCCAGAGTACTTTCCATAGCAACCTGGTTTGGATCCGTAGCTGCGGCTAGCCGCAGCTACGGCAGTGGTTGATCGTTTGGAGATATGGAAAATTTTAAGAAAGTGGGCAAGCAAAAGAGCCCGGATGACTCGAAAATGCCGAATCACTTTGTTGGCTCATCCGGGCTTCAATCGGCTACGTTTCGCTTTTATGCTGAACTTAACGATTTCTTGCCGCTCAAAAAAAGACAACGCACGATTACTTACCTTTTTGACTTGAGCAGTTCGGTCAAAGACGTGATCGAGTCGCTAGGCGTGCCCCATACCGAGGTCGATCTCATTTTGGTCAACGGCGATTCTGTTAATTTCTCTTACCGGGTACGAGATGGCGACCGGATCAGTGTTTACCCCGTCTTCGAGTCGATCGATATTTCTCCACTCGTTCGTGTGCGGCCTCATCCCTTGCGAGAGACTTGCTTTGTGCTTGATGTTCACCTGGGTCGCCTGGCTACCTATCTGCGGATGCTCGGTTTTGATACCCTCTACCGTAATGATTATGATGATGACGAGTTAGCCGAAACCTCGAGCCGCGAGGGACGGATCTTATTGACCCGAGATCGCGGTCTGCTTAAGCGCAGCCTTGTTAGTCACGGGTACTGCCTGCGGACCACGAATCCCCGGCAGCAGTTGATCGAGGTGTTACGCCGTTTTGACTTGTTCGACTCAATAAATTCATTTCAGCGCTGTTTGCACTGCAACCGCTTGCTGCAGCCTGTCGACAAGGCGGACATTATCGACTGCCTCTCGCCCAAGACGAAACAGTATTATCACGACTTTCGTTACTGCCCAAAATGTCATCGCATCTTCTGGCAGGGATCCCATTATCAACGGATGAAGCAATTTGTTGGGCGTGTTCTGGCAGAGGCCCGCGGCAAGTAAGATTACGCCTCAATTTTGTGGTGGCGGCCGGTTAGGAACTATGATTTCGCTGAAGTCACCACAATGTAGAGAGGCACAAAAAAGAAAGGTTTAATCTTATGAGTAAACAAAATTTTGGGTGGTTTCTTTTTTTCTCATTATTGAGTTTGACCATTTTCGCTGTTCCGGCGGCGGCTCAACCGCCTCCTCCGGGCAGCAATAACCCGATCGCAACACCGCCCCCGGATCCACGAACCGGACCAACAAATCTGGCCGCCGCGGCCCAGACGGCCAAGAATCCTAAACTCGACTCGGCCTTGACTGGACTGGTGGCTGCGGCCAAGGTCTCCTCAACAGCAGCGAAAGAGTTGGCCGAATCCCAATCGCTCAGACTTTCAGATAATCGGGTCCACATCCAAATCGTGACTTCCCCAGCGGGGCTGGCCCAGGTTACCAAGGCGGTAGCCGAGGCAGGTGGTCAAGTAACGGGCACCGGTTTTAGCGATACGTTGGTACAGGGCTGGCTGCCCATTGCTGCCGTAGAGAGAGTGGCTGCTCAGGACGACGTTTATTACATTCGTCGACCACCCCAGGTGTACTCGTTAGAAAATTTGTACGTCGGTAATTCCACGACCGAAGCGCTGGCCGCGATCAATACCCCCGCCTGGCACACAGCCGGTTACACCGGCGCGGGCGTAAAAGTAGCCATCATCGACGCCGGTTTCGTAGGTTATTCTAGCTTACGCGGCAGTGATCTGCCCGCTTCGGTAACGGTCAAGAATTTTGTCGATGGTGAAACTGATGCGCAAGCAGACGGTACAACCGAACACGGCACTGCTTGTGCTGAGATCATTCACGACCTGGCTCCGGGCGCTCAACTTTACCTGGTCAAAATCGCCACCGACCTGGACCTGGCCGAGGCCGTGGCTTGGCTGATTTCCCAGCAGGTTGACATTATCTCTACCTCAGTGGGCTTTTACAATGCTAGTCCTGGGGATGGGACCGGCCCGCTGGCCGGTTTAGTCAGCCAGGCCCGAAGCGCCGGCATTCTGTGGGTGACCGCTGCGGGCAATGACCGTGAGACTCACTGGGGTGGGCTTTACGCCGACAACAATAGCAATAACATCCATGAGTTTGAGGGTGAGGAAGTCAATTGTTTTTCGGGGTCTTTGTTGGGACAGGCTTCTTGCGACGGGTTTTCTTTCTTTATTGTAGTAGGCCTGATTGGGCAAATCAATATTCTTGTACGTTGGAATGACTGGACGGCCGTAGATCAGGATTATGATTTGCATCTTGTGCGGTGGAATGGATCAAGCTGGGTACAGGTTGCCAGTAGTACCGATCCCCAGACCGGCGCGGCGGGGCAAGCCCCCACTGAATGGATTAATTATAAGCCGACGGGAAATGAAGATTTGGGAACGCTATTGTCTCCTCATGGATTTGTCCTCGAGCGGATCAACGGCAACCGGCCGGTCAATTTCGAACTCTTTACGCCCCAGTTGGGGGGGTTGCTTCGGCCCGATAAGATCTTGCGTGCCCGCAGCCTGGCCAACTTAGCCGATGCCCCGGAGGCGATGACGGTAGCTGCCCTCAACGTAAACACGCCCTACGACCAGGAGTTTTATAGCTCCGAAGGCCCGATGAATGGTTTAGGCGGTGCGGCCACGGGCGGTGCGATCAAACCCGACATTGCCGGATATGCCAATGTTTCCACCGAGAGTTACGGGGCCGGCGTTTTTAACGGCACCTCATCGGCCACGCCCCACGTGGCCGGAGCGGCGGCCATTGCTTTGAGCGCCTATCCGGGCTACGGTCCAACTCAGCTACAGACTTTTCTGGAAGAGACTGCAGTGGATATGGGCACGGCCGGCCTGGATACCCAGTTTGGCTACGGCCGGCTTTTCTTAGGTGAGCCACCGGCGGGTATCAATACACCTCCCAGCCTGACCGGCTTGCCCGATCAAAGCGTACCGGTTGACGGCAGCCTTGACAACGCAATCGACTTGTGGACCTACGCTGGCGATGCTCAGGACGACATGGCAGCTCTAGCCTTTACTATCAAAAATACGCCGGCGATTAACGCCGGCGTCAGCCTCGACTCCAACCGCTACATTGATATTAATCCGAGTCCTGGTTGGACCGGTGAAACAACCGTAGAGATTCAGGTGCAGGATTCGGGCGGCCTGACCGCGACCGATAGTTTCGATGTCGTGGTTTCCAGTGGCGGTAATCCCACCCATTATATCTACTTCCCGGCTGTTTCGAAAACCGGCCTCTAACCAAACCCGAGATACTGCCTAATGCCACGATGATAAAGAGTGATTTTTCGCTGAAGGGTCGCATTTCGGATCGTTCTAATTTTCCCTCCTGCGTTGGCGATGGGCAACCCAATATATCGACAGGCCCAATGCAGCCAAAACTGCCAAGGACCACAGCACGTTCGTAGTCTTGGCAGGCAGGCCCGTTTCCGGTAAGAAAGCCACCGGGAATACCGTAGAAGTGGGCGGGGGCGTCTGTGTTACTGTGCCATTGCAGTTCACTTTGCAGCCATTGTCATCTTTTTCCGGAACAATCACGGCACTGGCGCTGTTTTGACATGCCTGCAAGAGGGTGCCATCACTCCGTGTCGCCAATTTGATCGTGCCAACGATATTGCTGGTCGTTTTGGACGGTAATGAATCGGCCTTAAAGATTAGGGTCAACTTGATGACTGCCCCGGGGGCGAGGTCACCGAAATCAGCGGTTAGGTCATCCCAAGCCAGGAAACCGGGACTAATGACCTCAGGCGGCGGGGTGGCCTGCTGGAACGTAAGGTGGCTCTCCTCAAAAATCTCTTCAAACCGCAACTCGGTAATTGTCACCGTATCGAGGTTTGCGATAGTTACCTCAAATTCAAGCCTAGCCCCGGGTTTGACCTTGCCGTTAGCCGGATTTACAAGCCTGATATCAACTTCGGCCAGCGGATGCGGCACCGTCGTCGTCGGGGTAAAGACGGTGACCGAAGCGACACCAATCGGATCAGTCCCTGGCAGATCGGCCGAAATTGCCCTGACTTCGTTGGTAATAACGTTGCTGATATCATTAATAGCCACGTCAAAGGTCAGAAAGCCTGTTTGCTGCGGCGGGATGGTTCCGATATTAAAGCCTCCCTCATCGAGCGGGAAGGGAGTCGTGCCGCCCCCATCGGGGACGGGCAAACCGTTAAGAACCGTGGAATTGGGTACGTAGCCGGCGGCCAGAGGTAGATTATCCGCGATAAAGACGTTGGTAAAGGGATTGTTGTTATTGTTTTCGTAATCTACCCTAAACTGCATGGTGTCCAGCGTGCCGTCACAGGTCAGCCGGCGCACCGGAGCACTTTTTTGTAGCATGAGCGCAGGAGGTGCGGGGCTAAAGCCGACGACGGCTTCGTCGCGACAAATGCCTCGAATCACGCCATTTGTGTGTTCTGCTCCCTGGCCAAAAACGACCGTAGTCGTCTCCGGAGCATTTTGCGGGAATTGGTCGACACTAAAGGTTACGGTCAAGTTAATAACAGTCCCCGGAGGCCAATCGCCGAAGACGGTGATTAAATCGCTCCAGCTAATCTCGCCGGCAGCGGTGACATCCGGCGGCGGGGTTGCGTTAAGAAAGGTCAGAATATTATCGTCAAAGGTATTGTGCAACGGAAATTTGGTGAAGGTCAGGCTGCCGGTATTGGTAATTGTAATATTGAAAGTGAGGACATCGCCGGCGTTGATGGGGCCGCTCACAGGACTGACCAGGGTCGTGCTAATGCGGTAGAGCGACTCTGTTGAGGTGAGCAGGGGGGTAGTGACAATGACCGAATCTGAGGCCAGTGGTAGGTCTAACGAGCGGGCCTCGACGGTGTTGGTAATTTTTTCGGCCGGACTGACGATGACCGCATCGAACACCAGTGCGCCGCTTTCCAACAAGGGCAGATCGCCGACGTTGAAGCCGCCTTCATCCAGGGGAAAGGGGGTGGTCCCCCCGTCCGGAATGGGACCCAGGCTGGGCCCCGTAGTGATCGTCGTCGAATTAGGCACGTAAGTAACTTCGGCCGGCAGAATATCGTCGATCACGATATTGGCAACGGGGTCTATCGTATTATTAAAATAATCCACTTGGTAACGAATTGTATCGCCAAAGCTTATGGCGCCGCTGCAGTCCAGATCAATGAAGATGGGCGGCACGCTCTTCTTCACTTCCAGTGAGGGGAGCGGAACGATCGCCGTGCCCACGTCAATCGAGGGGTCCGCGATCGGGGCGCTTTCATCCTGGCCCCACACTGCCAAGAAAGGCGTTCCATCGTTTGTAGACAAATAGGCCCCGGTCATATCAGAGTCATTGAGATCGGTGATCGGCACTTCCTCAAAGGGTGACACGGCAAAACTGTCATCAGGCGTGCCATCATTATCGTAATCGACGAAGACGGTTGTGTTGCTGACGGCCGTGACGTAGACGCGCGATTCGAGACCGGTGCCACAGGTGGGGAGAGCAGGGGGGGGAGGATCCGGACAGCGCGGACTGGTGGGAGGATCAGGCCCCGGCGGATCATTGTTGTTGCCCGGCCCCCAGCCGACCAGGGTTTGGGTTGATAAGCGGTCAAAGGGCTGCAAGGCATAACCCCAATCTTGATCTCGGCCGGCATCGAGCGCCGCGATACCGTAAAACGACCGCCCATCGATAGAGGTGAAGCGGACACCGGTTGCGGCGCTCAGCCCCACCGGCGGATATTTGACGGTGCTGTTGGCCGGAATCGTGATGACGGAGGTGGTGGTAAATGTCTCGACCGTAACATCCATGGTGCTGCCGTTGGGGTTGTGCAGCCAGAAATCACCATCGGAACTGCGGGATCCCAGCACATCTGACGTCCATTGGTCAAAGGGAACCATAGTATAGGCGCGCGCTTCGTAGGAAGCGGCCGGGTTGGCCGTGAAGAGGTGAACCTGAACCGGATCGGAAGCCTCAACTCGCGCGCCAACCGTGACTCCGTTTATCTGGGTGAATTGTTCACCGTGATTGAGGATGACCGTGTTTTCAAAGCTGCCGTCGGCGTCCAGGTCAAGCTCCACGCTGGTGTTGTCTTCAACCGCCTGCACGTTCAGCCCGACCACGGTAAAGCCGGGGCGCGTTGTGGCCAGGTCTACCCCGACCGGAATGCGGTAATCTAACCCCCACCGTTTGGTGGGATAAAGTTCCCAGGCGCCGGCATACAGGATGCCGACCTCGGGCGGAGCCGGAGTATGAATCGGCCAAACGGCCACGGTAACGGCGATGGCGCCGCCTTGCGAACTGAACGCATCACCGCCGTCATAGAAAAAGTCAACCGGATCACGGGGGAGTGACACACGGTTTTGCAGAACGATGATATCGCCTTTGCTCAAGATATCCGAGATAAAGCCTGGAGGCATTCCGTTGCTCGGGTCGTTATCTCCCCACCACTCGGTGCTAAGCTGAGTTGGGGCGTTCAAGTCGGCCTCCAGGCCATCCTCCCAATGGTCGTAGAAGATTACCGTATCATCCCAATGTACGGCGATCGAAATTGTGGTTTCAATCGTATCATCAATCATGTTGAGGGCAGCGTGGCCCACGTCGAACTGGTCGTCAAGCGTATCGGTGGGGTATGGCACAAAAAAGGTAAAAGAATCGATCTGGGCCAATGCTTGCGAGTAAATCCAAAGCGTAACGAGCACGCCCAAAAATATAGCCAGGGTAATCAGGCTAAGGTGTTTTCTCAACATTGCCTCCCTCCCTCTTAGTAGCGGTAAAAATGTGAATTGGGCAAAAAAATTAAACGAGCTGTTGTTTGGAATCTGTTGGCAATTGAATTATGTAAAATAATAGGTACAGAGCACGAATCTATCGCCGCAGGGGCGAAATTAATCCATCAACTTGTGGACAGCTAATACAGCCGAAGTAACGTGGGAGCGTTTCCAAACGGAAATGACAAGATACGAAAAATCGTCTTGAATCAAAGCGAGGTATTTGAGATGTTTCGGTGCAAAACGGCTAATTGAATGTGACCGACTGACATAAAAACTGTGACATTTGAATATTTGGGTAACTAAACCTACGCCCATAGGTTTATGATGACAAGATTATACCTTTGTTGGCCGGAAATGTAAAGGGTTGCCGTGTTCACGTTCTCTAAAAGATCTTTCTTGCATTTTTTTTTATGTTAGAGTACACTTAATTCGTTATTCATATTGCCTTTCTTAAGGTAAACGTCGGAGCGGCAGCCATTTATGGCAAATAACGGACAGGCTAAAGCCCTGGAAGCAACCCTGGCCAATTTAAGGAAACGGTTCGGTGATGGCGCAATAATGAAGTTGGGGGAGGCTCAACACCTTCAGGTCGAGTCTATTCCAACCGGTTCACTGGCGCTGGATATTGCCTTGGGTGTCGGGGGCGTGCCTAAAGGGCGAGTTGTAGAAATTTATGGTCCGGAAAGCTCTGGAAAAACAACTGTATGTCAGCACATTATTGCCGAGGCCCAGAGAGCAGGAGGAATTGCTGCTTTTGTCGACGTAGAGCATGCCTTAGACCCCCGATACGCCGAAAAGTGTGGGGTAAAAATTGATGATTTATATGTGTCGCAACCCGATACCGGGGAACAAGCCCTGGAGATTACCGAAGCCTTGGTCCGTTCTGCTGTTATGTCTATCATTGTGGTCGATTCCGTGGCAGCTCTTGTACCCCGCGCCGAAATTGAAGGGAACATGGGAGATTCCCATATGGGGTTGCAGGCCCGCTTAATGAGCCAGGCCCTGCGCAAATTGGCGGGTGTCATCAAAAATACCAATACCGTTGTCATGTTCACTAACCAGCTCCGGCAAAAAATTGGCGTGATGTTTGGCAATCCGGAAACAACAACGGGCGGCTTGGCGCTTCGATTTTATGCTTCGGTGCGGTTGGATATTCGCCGTATTGAAGCGATCA
>JBFGLD010000211.1:0-7874 GCA_041576335.1 Anaerolineae bacterium
GCCTCAACACCTTGGTGACACCTCCATTCCTAATTCTGGGATTATCTACATAAGGATCGAAGCTATTACCCTATGAATGCCACCTGCCAGCTTATACACCATACAAACGGCCGAATTCGCCTAGAGGTTACGGGTATCAAGACGCAGCCAGAAATTGGGCAACTGCTGATCGGCCTTATCCTGCAACTACCTGGCATCACGGGCGTTCGCGCAAATCTGGCCAGTGAGAGCCTGGTCATAATCTACGATCCAACGCAGTGGCCAGAAGATTCTCTGCTGCTGGCTCTGCGTGGCAACCAGCTTGAACCGATTGCCGCCGAAAGTCGGACGCGCTCGCACCTGCCGCGCTCGCACCTGCCGCGCTCGCACCTGCCGCTGCCACAATCCGAACCGTTCCCATTTTCAGACTGTCAGGTTATTCATGCCATTCGCGGCCGGCTGCGACTGCACCTACCCGTTATCGAGGAAAAAGCTGATCTGGCCAATGCCTTGAAGGTTTTCCTAGAGCGGCAGGCAGACATCAACCAAGTGCGCCTCAGTCCTCGCTCGGAAAGCCTCATCATTCAGTACAATCCGGTTGTCTGGGACTCCGCAGCGCTCATCACCCTGATCAAAGCCTATGACCCGGACCAGACCGAACTTGACAGCAGCCGTCAGGCCGTGGCAGCGCAACCGGCAGATAGGGCCGAGTTGCTCAGCAAACCCAAACTGGAAATAGCGCTGGCCGGCTCCGCTTTGGCGCTCAGCTTGGTGGGGGGCGTCGCTGCCGCGCCCCTGTCGTTAGGCCTGCTCTGGTTCAGCACCCGGTCGATTTTCAAGCGGGCGCGAAAATCACTGGTTAGCGAACGGCGGCTCACGGTTGAAACCCTCGACGCTACGGCCATTACGGTTCTGGCCTTGCAGGGTATGTTGTGGCAGGTGGCCCTACTCAATCTACTGCTCTCCAGCGCGGAACTGATTCGCGCCGAAACTCAGGAGCAGGCGCGCAAAGAACTGACCGAAGTCCTCGACTGCATGACTGACCAAGCCTGGATCGAACGGGACGGCCAAATTATTTCCATCCCGGCTGACGATGTACGGTTAGGGAACATCGTGTTTGTCTTTCCTGGCGAACGCATTCCGGTAGATGGCATTGTGCTCAGCGGCACGGCGCTGGTAGACCAGCATGTGCTGACGGGCGAATCGATGCCTGTGGCCAAAGCAGCCCGGGATGAAGTCTATGCCGCCACCGTGGTCAGCGCAGGTGAACTTCGGGTACGAGCTACCCATACCGGTGACAAGACCCAAGTCGCGCGCATCGTGCAGCTCATTGAAGGTGCGCCAATATTTGACACGCGCGCGCAAGATTATGCCGAACGGTGGGCCAACCGGCTGGTGCCTTACAGCTTCTTGGGTGCCGGGCTCCTGGCCTTGACGGGGAATCTCGCCCAGGCAGCGGCCCTGCTGGTGATTGATTACGCAGCCGGTTTCAAGGTGACTGCGCCCACGACCGTCATGAGCACCATGACCAAGGCGGCCCGCCACGGTATCTTCATTCGCGGCGGGCGTCATCTGGAGCAGCTCGCGGAGGTTGAGGCCCTGGTCTTTGACAAGACCGGTACGCTGACCATGGGCTGTCCTCAAGTCGTGGATCTACTTTCCGTTGACCAGAGCTTCAGCGCCGAAGAAGTCCTCGTGCTCGCCGCCGCCGCCGAACAGTGTCTGGCGCATCCGGTAGCCCTCGCGGTCACGAAAACAGCTGCCGAAAAAAGGCTGGCGATTCCGCAGCGCGACGGCTTCGATTACCAGATTGGCCAGGGCGTGGCGGCTGAGGTCAACGGCTTGACGGTGCTGGTGGGCAGCCGGCGCTTCCTGGAGGCGAACGACATCGACTTTGACTACGAGGCCGAGTGCAGCCTGCACCGGCTTGAAGCATGCGCGGCCTCGCCACTGTGTGTGGCCGTTGATGGCAAGCTAGTGGGCCTTTTGGGACTGGCCGACCCCATCCGACCGGAATCTGCCGCCGTGATTCAGGCCCTGCGCGAACGGGGTATCGAGAAAATTGTGATGCTGACCGGCGACCGGGCTCCGGTGGCCGAGGCTGTCGCCCGCCACCTGGGTATTGACGATTATGTGGCCGAAGTGTTCCCGGCCGACAAGCTGGCAGCCGTTAAGGCTTTGCAGGAGCAGGGCTGTACGGTGGCCGTCATCGGCGACGGCATCAATGACTCGCCGGCCTTGGCCCAGGCTAACGTGGGTATTGCCGTCAATGGCGGGACGGCGCTGGCTCAGGAAACGGCCGATGTCGTTATGCTGCAGGGCAATCTGCAAAAGCTCGTCGAAGCGATTGATATTTCTCGCGAAGGCATGGCGCTGGTGCGTCAGAACTGGGAAATTGTGCGGATACCCAACACCATTGGGCTGGGGCTGGCCTTTACCGGCGTTATCGGCCCCCTGGGGGCCTCGCTCATCAGCGATGGTGCCGCCTTAATCGCCGGTGGCAATTCGCTGCGTCCGCTGATGAACGGCAGGACGCCGCAGAAAGAGTCGGCCGAGACAGCGGCAGAAGCGCCTGAGCCTGCTCCAAATCCGGGGCTTAAACTATGACTTTGTCTTATTTCTCAAAATTTCCCGATTTTGGCCGTTCCTTCACCGCCACTGACGGACAGGGCATTTCGACCCAGGCGGGGTCGAACGGTTCGACAGCGGCGAACGTGGACACGATTCGTAGCAAATCGGCCGTAGTGCAGCCGGTGGCGTTTGAAATCGCCCACCAGCTCAACGGTCGTTTACGTCTCCGGATTCCTCGGTTGGCCCATGATCAGGCTTTTGCCCGGCGGCTGGCTGCTGCGGTGACGGCGCTGCCGGGTGTCACCCGGGCCCGGGTGAGCCCTCAATCCCGTTCCTTAGTGGTGCACTATGAAAAGCGCCCGTTTCGTCCCAGCCGCAACGGTCACCAGGAAAGTAGCCACGTCTTCATTCTGGCGGAGCTGGTCAATGCGTTGCAGACAGCTGCCGGCGATAAGACTGAACGGGACTTAACGACTCCAAAAACGGACAAAATTGATTTCGGCCGGATTAACTACCTCCAGCGTTTGGGTCTGCCGGTTTTGGGGTTAGGACTGGGTGCCGGCGTTGTCGCCGGCCTGGGGCTGCCCCCGCTGCTGGTGGGCGGTGCGATACTCGTTTCCGCCATACCCATCTTCAAGCGCACTGCGCAGGGCATTCGCGCAGAGAAACGGATGCCGGTGGACTTGCTTCCCTCGGCCGCCATTGTTCTCCTGACCGTGCAGTCCAGCTTCCTGGCGCCCTCTTTTGTCGTCGTTGTTTTTTAAGGCTCGCAAATCTTACGCGACTGGACAGCCCGCCGCAGTAAACAAGCCAGTCTGGAGCTGCTTATGTCGCAGGAACGGCACGTCCTGGTCGAGCGGAACGGTCAGCCGGAACAGCTTTCTCTTGAAGCTGTCGAGACGGACGACATCATTATGGCCTACCCCGGCGACCAGGTTCCGGTGGATGGCATCGTGTTGGACGGCCGGGCCATGGTTGACCGGCACCGAGTCACGGGAGATGCCTTACCGGTGCTGTGCGAAGTGGGCGACCCGGTCCACGCGTCCACTTTGGTTGTTGAGGGGCATTTACGAATTGTGGCCCGGCGGACAGGCTACGACACCCACGTTGGTCAGATGCTGACCGCGGTGCAAGCTGCTCCTGAGACAGATACACGGGTCAGCAACTATGCCCGCAAAGTGGGCAACTGGGCCGTGGTGCCCACGCTGGTCGTAGGTGGTGCTGTCTTCGCCAGCTCGGGCAGCCTCGCCCGCGCGACCGACATCGTCGGCCTGGACCTGGGTGTAGGGATGCGGGTCTCGGCCCCGACAGCCATACTTAACGCCCAAACCCATGCGGCCCGTCGGGGCATTCTGATCCGCAGCGGCCAGGCTTTGGAAGCACTGAGCCAGATTGATACAATTGTGTTTGACAAGACGGCCACGCTGACCGAAGGGCGGGCTCGCATTGTAGACATCCGGACCGCGCAGGCCGGCATCTCCGCGCGAGACGTGCTGACACTGGCCGCGTCGGCCGAAATGGCTCTAGGCCATCCCATCGCCGAATCGATCGTTCGCTTCGCCCACAATCAGGCCATAGAGATGCGGCCCTGTACGGCCTGGAACTACCTGGCCGGCCTGGGTGTTGAGGCCAAGATTGACGGGCAGGTACTTTTTGTCGGCAATGATTACCTGATGACCCGGATAGGGATCGATCTCGCCGGCTTTGACGGGCAGTCGACCGATCCGCATCTGGAAATTGCCACGCGCGTCTATGTAGCTCGTGACGGCAAGTTGCTCGGCCTCATCTACTGCGCCGATCCCCTCCGCGCCGAAAGCGTTGAGACCATCGCCAACTTGCAGGCGTGGCAGATTACGCCCCTGCTGGTGAGTGGGGACGGTCGTTCTGTCACCGAGTCGGTCGCGGCCAAAGTGCACATTGCGCCCGACCATGTTTATGCCGAAGTACTACCGCAGCAAAAGCTGGAATTGGTGCGCTCATTGCGCGCAGACGGAAAAACGGTGGCTTTTGTCGGCGACGGCATTAACGATGCGGCGGCTATGTCCTATGCCAATGTCTCCATCGCCCTGGGCAGTGCTACCGACCTGGCCCTAGAAAGCGCCGACATCGTGCTCACGAACAACAATCTGCACGATTTGATCGTGGCCAGGACGCTCGCCTGCCACGCCATGCGGCTTATCAAGCAGAACAGGATGCTGGTGGCCGTACCAAACCTGGGGGGTATTGTCTATGGCGCTTTGACGGTCATGAACCCGGTAGCGGGCGTCGTGCTTCACCAAGGATCGGTGCTGGCGGCTACACTTAACAGCCTGCGTCCGGCCCGGAGACCCGCCAAAATTGGGCCGGGTCAGGCCAGCCACCAAACGCCGAAAAGGGGAAAATCGCATGATAGATAAAAAATATTCGGCAGCCGGAGCGAACGGCAGCGGCCCATACTTACCCTCTAGCTGGAAATTCTGGCAACGCCGGCAGCCGGCGGTGCCAGGGGCCAATGGTTCGCCGGCCAAAGCAAGGGTGAAAGGGTCAGTTGCCCTGGTGACGACAAGCGCCGGCGGCTTGACAACGCAGATTCACTTTCAAGTTAAACATTGGGTCAAGGGCAGGCTGCGTATAGCCAGTCCCCGGCTGGCCCGCGACAAGTCTTATGGCCAGCGCCTCCAGTATCTGATCGTCGGCACCAGTTCTGCGTTTAGCGTGCGGGTCAATCCCAAATCCCAATCGCTGGTCATCCACTACGATCCTAAAGAGGTTGAGGCCACCGAATTTTTGCAGGAAATCATTATCTGTATCAAAGCGGCCACAAAACCGGAAGTAGCCATTGAACCTGTCCGCAAAGAAGTGCCGCCAGAAGTTGAGAAAATCGATTATCTGAAGCGTCTGGGTTTGCCCGGTCTCAGCCTGGCCCTGGCTGTGGGCACCTTTGGCGGGCTGGCCGTACCCCCGCTGCTGCTGGCCGGAACGATCGTTGCCGCTGCTATTCCTTGTTACTACCGCGCCTGGGAAGGCATTCGTTACGAAAAGAAGTTGAACGTTGATTTTCTCGACGCGACCGCCATCAGCCTGCTCACAGCCACAGGTTTCTATTTTCCGCCGGCCTTGATGATCAGCCTGATCGAGTCGGGTGAAATCATCCGCGATCTGACGGCGCGCCGCACGGCCCGGGCCAATCTGGACCTGCTGGACTCCCTGGGCAAGACGGCCCGGATCGAGCGCGGTGGTATCGAAGTGGAAATACCGCTGGCCGAAGTGACCGAAGGGGACATCGTCGTGGTCTATCCGGGCGACCAGATTCCGGTGGACGGCACGGTGTTGCGCGGTTTGGGCCTGGTCGACCAGCAAAAGCTGACGGGCGAATCCATCCCCATCGTCCGTGAGGCCGGGCATGATGTGTTTGCCGCAACTTTACTGGTGGATGGCACCTTGCGCATTGAAACGCGGCGTACCGGCGAAAACACCCGGGCCGGGATCGTCGTGGCTCTGATGAAAGCCGCGCCCGTCCACGATACGCGCATGGAGGACTATGCCCGTAAAGTGGGGGATAAAATTGTGATCCCGACGCTGGCGCTGGGCAGTGCGGTAACCCTGGCCACCGGCGGGAACATCGTCCGCGGCGTGGGCGTGATCACCCTGGACATTGGCACCGGCGTGCGGGTCTCCGTGCCCACGGCCATTTTGGCCTCGCTGACCTACGCGGCCCGCCAGGGAATCCTGATCCGCAGCGGTCGGGCCATTGAGCAACTGGCCAAGGTCGACACCATCGTCTTTGACAAGACCGGTACGTTGACCCAGGGCAGCGCCGGCGTCGTCGGCATTTACACCACGGCTAAGGCCGTTGACGCCGAGGAAGTCCTGAGGCTGGCGGCCACGGCCGAGCAGGGGTTGACCCATCCGGTGGCCGAGGCCATTGTGCGCCACGCCCGGGAGAGCGAGGTGGCCGTCGGCGCGTGTGACGAATGGGAGTACCGGGTTGGCCAGGGAGTCGCGGCCCAGATAAACAGCCGCTCCATCTACGTCGGTAGTCAGCGCATGATGACCAACTTGGGCGTGACTACAGCACCAATCCTGGCCGAATATCCCGACATCGACGCCAGCGCTGCCTCCCAGGTTTACGTGGCCGAAGGCGACGAGCTGTTAGGCGTCATCCTCTACAAAGACCCGGCCCGTCCCGAAAGCAAGGGCGTGATTTCAGACCTGCATGATATGAAGATAACGCCCTACATGTTGAGCGGCGATATGCAAAAGGTGGCCAATGCCATCGCCGCCGAACTGGGCATTGCCCCCGAACACGTTTATGCCGAGGCGTTTCCTGAACGCAAAGTAGAGGTCGTCAAAGCGCTGCAAGAGAGCGGCAAGACTATTGCTTTCGTCGGCGACGGCATCAACGACTCGGCGGCTTTGGCTCACGCCGGCGTCTCTGTCTCCTTTGCCGGCGCCACCGATATGGCCCGCGAAACGGCCGAAATCGTGCTGATGGACAACGATCTGTCGGCTTTGATCCTGGCCATTCAGGTGGCCAAACACGCCATGCGCGTGGTGCATCAGAACGTCGGCGTGATCGTCGTGCCCAACGCGTCCGGCATGGTGGTCGCCGCCCTATTTGGCCTGAATCCCGTCGCCGCCGTCCTGATTAACAACGGCTCCGCCATCGTCGCCGAAATGAATGGGTTTCGGCCGATGCTGGGACCGCCGGGACGCAAGAAGAAGTTGGCTGCCCCGCCGGCAGATATTGCCGCTGCCCTGGCTCAGGGTGAGACAAGCGCTGCTGGGCCGGCTCATCAACCCGGCCAAGAGGGTCCGCCCGGCAACGGTGTGCCTGTCTCTGATACCTTGGTGATCGAGCACGCCCCGGCCCAGAATGGCGGCCACCGCCGGCCAGGTAAGACAGCAGCCGCTGCCGGCGGCGACAAAAATGGGGCCGGACGGGCCAATGGCCGCCACACCTCTATCGTGGACGTGGTTCAGGATGACGTTGACCCGTCGCATTAGATGAGGAACCAGGAGCAGGCTCATGCCGGTGCAAACTTTTGCTTCATTTGTAACAGAACAGGCGGTAGGTATTGCCATTGGGGTGGTAGCGGTGGTGGCGGCCCGCAAAGTTGGGCCAAGGCTGGCCACCGTGACCCAGAACTCAAGGTACAGCAGCGCCGCGGCGGTTTCGGCAAAACTAGGGGCGGTGGTAGTTGCCAAGCCGGTCAAGACGGCCGGCCAGGTGATCTATGAGCAGGTCGCGGGCAGCGTGCAGTGGTATGGCGAACAGTGGGAAGATCTGATCGGCGAAGCGTATGCCTGGCGGACTACGGCCATTGACCAGGACGGTAGCCATA
>JBFGLD010000212.1:0-7857 GCA_041576335.1 Anaerolineae bacterium
CGCCACGTTTAAATTTTAACAGATGATCAACTGCACTAAATAACCATTTGATCTCTTGTCCGATGGCGTCCTGCGCTTCGGGGGGTAAGTCGAGCCGGATAACGATGTTTGAAATAATTTGAGCACCGAAAACGTTGGGATTGGTTGGCGAGTCCTTTCTCGAAGATGGTTCTTGAGTTAGCCCACTTAATCTCCGATTGGATCTGACCGGTACCGCTGTTTTCGATTGATTGCTCTCGGCCTGTACGGGAATAAAGCGACGTAATGCACTGATCAGCTTATTCACGCTTTCAGCCGAGATCTCACCCTCGAAGTCGAGGCGTTGGTTGGCTTGCAGTAGCAGCGACTGCATTGAGCGTGGAATCTTTACCGCCGGCTGCCAGTCTAAGACGATGACGGGCTTGGCCTCATTATTAATCGCCCGGCTCAACTCTTCCCTCACCTTGACCGAGGTGAGCGAGGCAGGTGATTGAATTAGTAGAAAGGCACGGCAATTTTGAATATATTTATGAGTCTCGGCTCGATGGCTTAGATCGAAATTATCATTGTCCTCGTCGAACCAGGCAGAAAAATCCTGCTCGGTTAAACGTTGATGGAGTTGTGAAACAAATTCTAAATCCTGAGTGGCGTAGCTAATGAAAACGTCGCTCGGCGTCATTTGGAGCCTCCACCTAATCATTTCGCTAGACGAATCTGAGTTTGGAGTTTCTCTCTGGCTATCCTCACGCAGTCTGCACTTCTTATAATCGCGGGGAGCCTGCTCACTGGCGGCTATAAATTCACCTAAAATTGTAACATAACTTCAGCCTGACTACAATCTGTTTTTAGCCGCTTTTACGGCATCTTCAAAACGATTGAGGGTTGCATCGATAAGTACATCGTCGTGGGCTTCACACAGAAACCATGGCTCGCGAGCGTCGTCTTCAGGCCACACCCCGTTTTCGTACATGTGAGTTAAGATGGCTCCATATAACTTGGCATCATGGTGCACCATACCTCGGAAATCGCTGATAGCGTGCTCGGTGATTAGAAAGCCAAACATATTAGGGTGGCCGGTCATTTGGTGAGCGATATCGGCGTCGGCGAGAATTTCACCCATACTATTTTTCAAACGCTGGCCGCGTCTGGCCATATTGTCCAGTACAGGCGAGGCCGCCAGAATGTCCAAAACGGCATTTGCCGCAGCCAGGCTAACGCGATTGGCGCCAAAGGTGCCGCCGTGGGCCAAACTACCAGGGCCTATCACCTCCATAATGTCCCGTTTGCCGCCAAAAGCGGCGACCGGAAAGCCGTTGCCCAGACTTTTGGCATACGTGGAGAGATCGGGTATCACCTGGTACACATCTCGAGCGCCGCCCGTTGCGATACGGAAACCGGTTTTGACTTCATCGAAGATCATTACAATGCCGTAATCAGTGCACAGGTTACGTAAGTGGGCCAGGTATCCGTCGATCGGCTCTAAGCCGGCACAATTTCCCAGGCTCGGTTCAATCATCATTGCGGCAATGTCGCCATAATTGTCCTTGACAACCCGTTCGACAATGTCAAAATCGTTGAAGGGCAGAGTGATGACATAGTCACGAATGCCTTTGGGAATGCCGGAGCCAACTTGAACGGGGATAGGGCTGCGGCGCGAACCCATCATACCGGGATTAGAAGAAGCGGTACTAAACAGAGCATAGTCGTACATGCCGTGATACTGGCCCTCAAATTTTATGAATTTTTCGCGGCCCGTATAGCCTCGCGCGACGCGCAAAGCATGCATCGTGGCTTCGGTGCCGGTGTTGGTGAAACGTAACATTTCCATTCCGGGCACCATCGTGATGATTTTCTCGGCCACGATCACTTCCATTTCAGTCGTGGCGGCAAATGTCGTCCCGCTCGCCACAGCATCGACTACGGCTTGATTGACTCGATCGTCGGCGTGACCCAGGATTATAGGTCCCCAGCCAAGCCGGTAGTCAATGAACTCGTTTCCATCGGCGTCCCATACCTTCGCGCCTTTTCCTTTGGCCAAGACCGGGGTACTCGTCGGACCCCAATAGCGAAAGTTTGAACTCACGCCTTTGGCGATGACCTGCATCGCTCGATCGAAAATGGCCTGGGCGACGTCTCGTTTTGGCATAATGTTGGACTCCTGATCATAATAACGGTTGGGTTCAAAATCAAAATTGTCGGGTTCTAGGGATGTTCTGTGATATGAACATGCAGATCCTGTTAAATAAGTTCTAGGGGCTAAGCAAAGTGGCTTGGATAGCGACCTAACATCATCGTTAGTTTTCCAATCTGATGTGGAATAGAGTTTTTTCGCGTACGTTAGATGAGGCTTTAATCAACCTCATATTGAAGAATGAGTTATGCCCCATATTTGTTTAGGCGCGAAGCATGGGCCAGCGCCAAGGGCATAATATCCTTGTGGCGGATTGTGCCCAAACTGCCGTTAATGCAGGCAGTCTCGTGGAATTCAGAAATCGGGCTGCGGCGGGCCGTCGGCGCTGCTAACAAAATGGGGGACGGATGCCAGCTATGGCTCTTGATGAAGGCCGGCGTTGAATGATCCCCTGTTACAGCAAGGACATCCGGTTTGAGGTCAAGGAGGGCCGGTAAGGCTTGGTCTACGGCCTCGATGACTTTGACCTTAGCCTCGAAATTTCCGTCCTCGCCGGTGCTATCAGTCTTTTTGATGTGGACAAAGAAGAAATCGTAGTCATTCCAATGTTGCCGTACGGCTTCAAATTCGTCGCCGGGCGTTTCGCCGTCGAAGGAGATAATGTCCATGCCGACTAAACGGGACACACCCTTGTACATGGGGTAGACGGCCACGGCTGCGGATCGCAGTTTGTAGACATCGGCAAATTTTGGCAAGTTAGGGTCTTTGGCGAAGCCGCGCATCGTGAACATATTAGCGGGGGGATGATCAACCAGTATTTCTCTGGCCTGATCGATCCACTGCTTGACTAATTCAACCGTTCTTTCGGCTGCTGGTGTTTCAGCAACCGGGGGTAACGGCGGAACGCCGGTTTTCTGGGGATCGGTATCTTGAATGGCGCCCGATAAGCCTTCACCCCGCAAAACCACGACAAAACGATATTCTTTGACCGGCTCAACAAAGACTTTTACACCCGGTAATTGAATCTGACGCAATAACTCGACCCGTTTTTCCCCTTCTTCGGTTGGGATACGACCGGCCCGCCTGTCGGTAATGACTCCCTCTTCGTTAACCGTGCAAAAATTGCAGCGGACCGCAACGTCATTTGGCTGTAATTCAAAACCTATCCCAAACGCTTCTAACACGCCGCGCCCAATTTGAAATTGCAGGGGATCGTAACCAAAGAGGCCCAAGTGCCCTGGACCACTACCTGGGCTAATACCGGGCGAAACTGGGATGCTTAAGCCGCATGATGAACGGGCAGCCAAGGCATCCAGGATGGGTGTCTTAGCTGCTTCTAGTTCAGTTGGACCGCCAGGATCCATGGGTACTCCCCCCAATCCGTCCAATACCAGCAATACGATTTTTGTGTTGTTTTGCATCGAGAGTTCTTGCATTAGTTCAAGTTGATTCATTATTTTTGCTCCGCACATGAATGAATTTTAGTTCGATCCAGACTTAGGGTGATCATAGATCGTCAAAATAAGAGGGAAAGCTTTGTTCGTAAGCTTCCCCCGTGGTTTACTCATCTTCGTTCCATTCTAGCTGCAAGCTGATGAGAGATAATGGCAACAGGCGATAGGTTAATTCTAGTGTTCCGCTACAATGTCGCCAATACTCTTTTCGCTTGCCCGATCAAAGATATGGATCCTATCGGCGTTAAATACCATTTGAATTTTGTCGCCGCTGCGCAGGCGAGCGCGCGGATCAACGCGCGCGATGAAGCTTTGTTCGTCGGCTGTCATAAGATAAACAAATATCTCGTTGCCCATCAACTCGGTAACATCAACCGAGGCCTCAACCTGCTGCTGATTGACCCCACCCGGTGTGTATTGCGGGTGGTGAATATCTTCGGGCCGGATGCCAAAAATAACTTCTTTGCCGATATTCTCTGCACTAAGTTGCTGTACCTGTTTTTGGGGAAGGCGCAGGCGAACACTGCCCGAATCGGCATACATTTCGTCGGCCGTGCCGGTGAGCGAGCCGCTAAAGAAATTCATTGACGGCGAACCGATGAAACCGGCCACAAATATATTATCGGGAAAATCATAAAGATTACTGGGTGAATCAACTTGTTGTAAGACGCCGTCTTTTAATACGGCAATGCGGTCGGCCATGGTCAATGCTTCTACCTGGTCGTGAGTCACGTAAATAAAGGTAGTGCCCAGGCGTTGGTGCAGCTTAGAAATTTCAGCTCGGGTTTGCACCCGTAGTTTCGCGTCGAGGTTGGACAGAGGCTCATCAAACAAGAAGACGGCCGGATCGCGCACAATGGCTCGCCCCAAGGCAACCCGCTGCCGCTGACCACCCGACATCGCCTTGGGTTTGCGATCTAGCAGGTGAGTAATACCAAGAATTTGCGCGGCCTCTTGAACGCGCCTATCAATCTCGTCCTTGGGGGTTTTGCGTAATTTCAAGCCGAAAGCCATATTATCGTACACGCTCATATGAGGGTAAAGGGCGTAACTTTGGAAGACCATGGCAATATCCCGGTCTTTGGGAGGAACATCGTTGACAACACGATCGCCAATGACAATGCTACCGCTCGTTATCTCCTCCAACCCGGCCAGGCAGCGTAGCGCTGTCGATTTGCCACACCCAGAGGGCCCTACCAGTACCAGAAACTCTTTGTCGGGGATGTCAAGGTTAAGACTATTAACCCCGATCACATCACCCCATGCCTTTGACATGTTGTCAAATTTTACTCTTGCCATGTTTTTCTCCTTTATGAATTAAAAATAATTTATACTTCCGGTAGAGTTTCGACCTGCTTATAACCACAAAGCCAAATCGCTTGATTGGCGAATCACCAGCGATGGCTCGATCACCACATATTCATTTTCTATGGGCTCACCTTGTAACTGAGTAATTAACATTCGACAAGCTTGCTGCCCCATCGCAAATGTTGGGCGATGAACGGTTGTTAGCGGAGGTTGTGAATGTTCAGACAACAAAATGTCTCCGTATCCGGTAATAGCCAAATCGTGACCAATTTCAAACCCCTGATCTTGGGTGGCGGCCATTGCGCCCAGGGCAACGACATCGTCCGCAGCGACGATTGCCGTGGGCGCTTCTGATTTACTTAACAATATTTGGGCAGCCCGGTAACCGTCCTTTTGTGAAAAATCACTGTGTTGCAATAAATCTTCGTTGATTGGCCAGCCAGATTTTGACATTGCCGCGCGGAAACCGTTGAAGTAATTTGTTGAAAAAATAAGATCGAGCGGCGTGTTAATGAGGGCAATTCGTTCGTGCCCTTGAGCGATGAGATGGTCGACGACCAGCTGCGCTCCTCCGGCCGTGTCGTCACATACTGTTGGAAATTCACCGGGTGGATGCGAAGCCCCAATGACTACAAAAGGAAATTGCTTTTCAAGGAGTATGTCGATCCGCGCATCGTGCCAGCGGGGACGGGCCACAATGATACCATCTACCCGGCGGCTAGTGACCAGACGCTGGTAAGCCAGATTTTCTTCGGGGCCCGGTTTGCCGGTGGAAACTAACAGGTCGAGGCCATGGTTGGTCGCTTCATTGGTGATGCCGCCTAGAAGTTCGGCAAAATAGGGATCCGAGTCTCGGGGAGATAGAACCGGCAAAATAAAGCCCAGGGTATCGGTCTTTCGCTTTTGGAGACGCCGAGCCATCAAGTTTGGCGAGTAGCCCATTTCGCGGGCAACACGTTTAATGTACCCGCGGGTTTCCTCACTAATATCGTCGTAATCATTCAAAGCCCTGGATACGGCGGCAACTGATTTCCCGACAACCTCTGCTATGTCTTTAAGAGTAACGTCCTCCCTGTTTTTGTTAAGTTTCGCCGACAAATGTTACCTCTCGCATCTAACTTAAAGCTTTAAGTTGGTTCCGGAGTATAAACTAAAAGGTTTCAGTTGTCAAATTGGCGCCTGCTTTTCCGAGTAACAAAAAAAGACCTGATGTAATCATCATCAGGTCTCCAAACTATGTGGTTTATTAAATTAGTACTGAATTGGTTTCCAGCTAAAAGTAATTTGTTTCGTGTGGGCCAACCAAAAACCAGATCTACTCTGTAAGCCAGTTATGCTTTGGCTAAAAAACCTATATAGCCCTTGTTAGAGTCTGTAGTTTCCAGCCAGCCGATCCATTCCCCAGTCTGGTTCCACTATAGGGACCTCCTTGGCGGCTACTACAGAGCATTCCGCTCTGTTCGGTACTATGGTACCACGACTCAATTTGGGAGTCAATAGAATTTGTGTTCGATTCGACTATTATTAATGTTATTATGTCACGTCGTGGTTAAGTTCGAAGATAGGAGGCCCCGTTAACGTCGACAATGCAACCCGTCAAAAAATCTGTACCTTCAGATGCCAAGAAAGCGACCGTCCGCGCCACTTCATCCGCCGTGGCCACCCGGCCCAATGGACTTTGATTACGAATAGCATCCCCCTCCGGTCCCGCTAACGTGTCGGCGGCCATATCGGTATCGACAAAGCCGGGCGCAACAACATATACAAAGATATTGTGCGGCGCCAAAGCTTTAGCCAGCGATTGGCTCAGCGCATTCAATCCCGCTTTGCTGGCTCCGTAGGCCGGCGCTTCCGGCTCTCCCCGGAAGGCGCCTCGGGACGACACGTTGACAATTCGTCCCCCGCCTTGCTTCAACATATGCTGTACTACCCGGTAAGTTAAGTTAGCCACGCCAATCAAGTTCGTCCGGATCGTCCGCTCCCAAGCCTGCTGCCATGCCGCAAATGTTAGATCTGTGATCGGGTGTAACTCGAAGATACCGGCATTGTTAACCAGAATATCGATCCGGCCCAGCTCGTTGATGATTGTTTGTACCATGCTTTCTGTGGCCGCTGCATCTGCCACGTCGGCCTGCACGAGCAGGTGCCCCTTACCGGCTAATCCGGCCAGGGTTTGCTTGGCCGCCCCACGATTCCGTCCATAATGCACCGCTACGCGTGCCCCGGCTTCGGCGAACCGGTAGGCAGTTGCCCGCCCAATGCCCCGAGAAGCGCCGGTTACGCAGACCACCTTGTTTGTAAAATTGAGTCTCATAGAGACCTCATTTGCTAAGAGCGTAATTGGAGATGGGTAAGCGGTTGTTAGCACAACTTGGCTCAGCCATCTCAGAA
The DNA here is from genome assembly GCA_041576335.1 of Anaerolineae bacterium. Taxonomy (GTDB): domain Bacteria; phylum Chloroflexota; class Anaerolineae; order 4572-78; family J111; genus JANQQF01. The sequence continues at coordinate 7,264 of JBFGLD010000212.1, forward strand.
TTACCCTTTACCATTCCAAACGCATCTTCAGCCAACCCGATGAGTTGTGAAAGTTGGCCACTGCACTGCCTGGCGGAACCAATTTGTCACAGGCCGCCCGCACATCCTCATCAAGCCGCATTTCCATTACAGGTAAAACATGCTCAAGCTGTGCCACGGTGCGAGGGCCAATAAGCGGAGCCGTAATGCCGGGTTGGTCTTTTACCCAAAGTGTCGCTAACTGGGCCGGTGATTTGCCCAATTCTCTGGCCAGACGAACAAATTTGTTACCCACTTCAACTGCCCGCGCCGTCACTCGCTCGGCATAGATCCCCCCGCGCAGCATGGCTCGCGACTCATTAGGATGAGCCTGCCCGTCCGCATACCGTCCGGCCAACATGCCCATCGCCAACGGCGACCAGGAAACAAGACCGAGCCCATAGGCCTGACAGGTGGGGATCAATTCGTTTTCGATACGCCGATCCAACAAGTTGTAGGGTGGCTGCTCCGAGATAAAGCGGGCATATCCTCTTAACTCGCTGACCATTAGGCTTTCCATCACCTTCCAGGCCGGTGCGGTAGAACTGCCGATGTAGCGGACCTTGCCCTGCCGCA
>JBFGLD010000213.1:0-7856 GCA_041576335.1 Anaerolineae bacterium
ATGAGGGGCGGGTAGAGCCACCAATTTTCAGAGCGCCAGAACGTAAGCCGCCGCATCTGGCCCCACGACAGCATTACGGCAAACAAGAACATCAATAGTAAAAGAAAGATGTAAAAAACGACCAGCCCGTTGGCCAAGACATTAGCGGCCCTGATGACATCATCTATTGAATTCACGGTTATCCGTTGTCCAAATTGAATGCGATGCGCCACATAATAAAGGAAGACGTAGCCAAGTGACGTAACCGAATATAAGGCGACGGCTCGGCCCCAGTTAATATTGGCACTCCAATTATCTTGCCGAATGACCAAATCGGATATAGCAATCGCTAACCCAATAACCCAGGTGATGCCAAACAGCCATAACAAACTCATGCTGTCTTGATCGCCGGCTCTGAGCTGAAACTGGGGGGTCACAAAGTTGAAGGTAAGGATAATTAAGATAATGGCCATGGCCAAACCCTGACTGCCCAGCCAGCTTTCCCAACTTTCACGGCCGGTAAGGCGGGTCGATACGCCCGCAGAACGTGAGCCGGCTGCGAGGCGTCTTTTGGCGGTACGGCGACTTCGTCCTCTTTTATCCTTTCTTTTACCGGGTTCGCGTTCGGGAGAGGCAGATTCTTGGTGAATGTCCTCCCCTGTCTTGGCTGTCTCTTCAACCGAGTCGGTTTCAGCCTGGGGCAGGATTTTCGAAAGAGCCACCATCAAACCGGCATAAGCCCAAAAGTAGGTATAGGTCGAAGCAATCGAGAAAACGAAGTGCACCTCGATAAAATGGCCGATGAACGCGCCGATTAAGCCGATCAACACCAGCGCATACCCGAGGTTCAACGTCCTGTCCGTTTCTTCCTGTCGAATAACAGCCTGCCAAATTAGATAAACCACGCTGCCTGCGATCAGGCCAAAAGGCAAGCCGAGCGGTACGAAGGTCAGGCCACCATCGGCCAGATAGGCCGCACCCGCACCGACTAGCCCAAATAGTATCAGCAGCGCAATAAGCCGCCGCTTCGCAGCCAGATTGGGGGTCCACCCTAACCACGACAGGGCATAGTAGAAGAGTGAAATCATCAACAAGTAGAAAATCGAGAATCCACCAACACCTGTTATTACCAAACTGTCGACCGTTTCATTGTGGGAGCGATCGGCAGAACTTCCCCGCGCTTCAACGTGAGCCAATTCGGGGGGATAAACAAAGGCAAAGGCATTAAACATCGACTCAGGACCATAGCCGATGAACGGCCTGATAGAATTAAATCTATCTTGCCCGACAACACTATCACTCGCGATACCCAGGGGTTGATGAAAGCCGATTAATTCGAGCGCAGCATCCCAAATGAGGACGCGGACTCGACCAGTACCGCTGTCGGTTTGAGTAATATTGGCCAGGCGACCGAGATAAGGCGTTTGGCGAACAGGCTCCAGCAGGGGATCAAAACCCGTTCCCCGCAGGTTCAAGGCCAGAACGACAATGATGGCGATAAAACTTATCCCCAACCAACTTATCCACATCCAGCGCCAACCCTTTTCGGCAGCTGCCATATAGGCATAGGTGCCAAAAAAGCCAAGCAGCCCACCCAAAGCCGTGCCTAACAGGGCAATACTCTCAAACTGGTAGCTCATACTGAGCAGCAACCCCTCTAAGCCCCGCCCCACAAAGTAGCCAATAACACCGGTGACACCCGTTATCAGCCCTAAAGGTACCGCAAAGGCGATACCCGAAGCCATTTCGCGAAGAGACAGCGATGCCGGGTCGCTATCTGCCTGGCGCAAAATGAGTAATACAAGCAACCCCATCACAAAACCGGCTCCCAAAATACCGAGCATAGGACCGCGGCTTTGGCTAAAAATTATGGTCAATAATTGGACAGCCAAGGCAAAGATATAAACTGCCGCCAAAATGGTGTGGCCCCAAGAGGCTTCCTCTTCTTTAATAATGGCTGTCATTGAACCGATCAAACGGGTGATCGTTAGCGGCATCACCATGATTAAATATGAGGCCACAAAAATGGCATTGCCCATGGTCGAGGCCACCCGTGCCGTCACGTCGCCCGCCCACGGCAGCGGATCAAGACCATAACGCTGCACAATGCCGTATAGGCTAATGGGGATGCTGGCAACGATGACGATGGTTACCAACCGGTCGACCTGGTCACGGGTACGTAAGGTGCTGGCCATGAGCGCAAAAATGACAATATAAGACAGCGCCGAATAGGTACCTTGCAGCCGTTGATAAGAACCCCATAGACTGACATTCGGCGAAATAGAGAACACAGTGCTGACAATATAAATCAGCACCAACAGCCCTGTCGGTAGAACCAAAGGCGCTTTCCACCAAGCACGCAGCCGTTTCGACAAGGTCGGCGATGTACCGTCGCTCACATCCTGCCGCCCCCGCTCGACCAATGATATCAGCCAGGCCAAACTCATCAGCAAGGCAATGGAACGCAGCAGCGTAATTTTATCGGGCTCGAAGGTACGGGCGGAATAAATATTAAAAAAAAGTGGAACGGTTACCAAGGCTGCCAACCAGCCGGCCTCGATAACTTTTTCGCAAAAAACTGAGAGTTTTGTTTTCATAAAGGATTCAGCAAGTGTGCTGTAGGGTTCGAAAAAAGCAAGGTCAAGAGGCCTCTGACAACTCGCCCTTAAGTTTCTGCAAAAAACGGTCGACATCTTGGCTAAGAGCGGGAAACAGCTGTCGAGCTCGCCTAATGTTTATTTTAAGTTGGTCAAACTCAATGGGAACACTGTAGGCGTGTCGAAAAAAATGACGAAAACCTCGCAAACCGTTTAGCAATCGATAGGTTTCTGCCGAGATTAAAGCTGGACGTACCCCGCTTATATCTTGGGTCATTCTATACAGTAATTCAGTATGCCACCGAGAGGGATCCGCAATATTATTCTCAAAGTGCGCCGCCACAAGTTTGAGCAAATCCTCGACGGCATTGTATAAATTATGGATCTGATAAGCAACGCTTTCCAGCCTGACCGGGTCGTCAGGCCCCACGCCGTGGGTTCGTTCCTCCAGAGTGGCTACGACCGATCCAACAAATGACATCTGTGTTGCCAAATCGGTCTCAAGAATTGTCAGGTCGTCCTTTCCCATAAAACTCCTTTTTCTCGAATTCGCTGGGCAAAGTGGCACTTGTTCAACTCTAACAAGTCTACTGTCCGCTCTAAGTGTCTCGAAAACTCACTGATGGCTTCAAAAAATCGGCTGGGATCGATTTCCTCGACCGCAATATCTATATCGGATTGGTTGTTAAACCGGCCCGGCCTTATTAGAGAGCCAAATACATAGGCCCGATCAATACCATAGGTTGAACCAAGACCTTCAAGCAGGTGAAAGACTTTATCCAGTAGGGCCTGCCGGTCCCGTTCATTTGAGGCCTGGCGCCGGGCCAGGGCCTGGTCTAACACGGAGGTATCGAAAGCCATTCTTTTCCCCAATATAATAACCGGCCGGCAACTACGACGTAACAGTTTTATCTTACCGTATGACTCTTATAAAATCAAATACATTGCGATGCGGCTTCGCGCAAATATTATGTTCAACCTGCAGGGCTTCAGGCAATTCCATCCTACGTTTCATGCGTTTCGATTGCTGCGGAGGTTACAAGGTTACACAACAGTTGCTCGAGCTGCCGGGCAAATTTTTGGCGTGAGTAGTTGGCTTCAACAAACGCCCGCCCATTTTTGGCAAAAGCGGCCCGGGCATCGGGATCAGCCTGGAGTTTGAGAATGGCTTGAGCCAGCGACTCAGGATGCTCCGGCGGTACGACCAGGCCGGCCTGGGCGCGATTTAATAAGGTCGTAGCCTCGCCCTCAATGGCCAGCAGTACCGGCCGCGCGCAGGCCATATAGCTGAACATCTTGACCGGCAGGGTTCCTCGCGAGATAGTGAGACGGCGGCGGGTATCCAGGCCAATGTCCGCTGCGGCAATAAAACCGGGCAGTTCGGCATCGGGAACCGCAGGATGAAACCGCACATTCGGCAGAGCCATCGCCTCGGCCGCTTCCATCAGAGCCGCTTTCCGGGGGCCATCGCCTACAAAAAGAAACATAATGTCGGACCGATCTCGTAAATGGTCGGCGGCCTGCAAGGCGGTTTCCAGCCCGTGGACCAAGCCATGCAGCCCGGTATAGATGACCAAAAATTGGTCGGAAGCGATTTTTAGCAGCCGGCGCAGGCTGTGATTAATCGGTTGCGGCTGGTAAAGCTCGGTGTTTGCGCCATTGGCAATGAGCGTAAGTTTGGACGCCGGCCAGCCTCGCTCCACCAGCCGGTCGTAGATGCCCTGCGTAACCACCACAATGTGACGCGCCCGGCGGTAACACGCTGCTTCAAGCCACCCGGCCATCCGCAGGGCGCGCGGATGGCTTAGCTCACCCAGCTCCAGCGCCGACTCCGGCCACAAATCGCGCACTTCAAAGACCAAAGGTATCCGGCGCAGGTAGCTAATGACCAAGGCTGCCGCCCCAACAAACAATGGCGGCGAGGTAGCATAGACCAGATCATAGTTACGGCGCGCCAGCAGCAGCCCACATCCGGCGGCCAGCAACATATAGCTGAGATAAAACGCCATTCTGCGGCTAAACGTTTTCACGGGCGACGTCTTGACCCAAACGCGGATTACATCAATTCCATCCAGATCCGTGCGCTCGTATAATTTGCCCCGGTACTCGGGCGGAATAATGCCGCTCGGGTGGTTGGGAACTTCGGTAATGATCGTTACCTGATGCCCTTCACGCACCAACCCCCGAGCCATCTCGTAAACTCGCGTTTGAGTTGCCCCCACTTCGGGAGGAAAATATTGCGACAGATATAATATGCGCATTGACACGGTCCAATGCTTAAGATGTTGACTCAATCTTTGCAGCCACGTGGGAGCAGATCATGGAATCGGATGATACCTTTTTGATGAAGGATATAGCGCGCCAGCGTCTTGAGAATACCAAAGCCGTAGGCGATACTCCGTCCAAAACCTATAGATGACGCTTCTGGAAAGTAGCGGGTCGCAATGGGAACTTCGTAGAAAATAAGGCCATTAGCCATACCCTGGGCAATGATCTGCATATCGAATACAAAATCATCGCTGTTTAGCTCAAATCGTACTGTTTCCAAGTACTGGCGAGAATAGGCCCGAAAACCTGAATGGGTCTCAGTTAGGTAACGGCCAAATACCAGGTTGGCACAAGCCGTTAGCAGCACGTTAGCATTGTATTTCCAGCGCGGCATACCACCTTCCAACGGGCGATGCCCCAACATCCTCGAACCGAAAACAGCGTCTGCCCTAGCCTCGATAACCGGCTTGATGAGTTGGGGGATAATAGAGGCGTCATACTGGTGATCCGGGTGAAGCATGACCATAATAGTTGCGCCCTGGCGCAAGGCTTCAGTATAACACGTCTTTTGGTTGCCGCCATATCCTTTATTGCGGTCGTGTACAATAACCTGCAGACCCAATGCATGAGCTACCGCGACGGTATTATCCGTGGAACAATCATCTGTTAAGATAAGGTTTTTGTGAAAATCGGGTGGTATTTCAGCCACTGTCCGCTCCAGCGTGGCGGCGGCATTATAGGCTGGCAGGACGATAAAAATTTTTTCGTTTGACATTGGATCGGTGACCATAGGTTTGGAATGATGACAGTCTAGGGTGCGTCCCAAAATTTGGGAAAGCACAGGGGGGCGCGGGGGGTATCCCCGATTCCCCCCTGTTTTGCCCAATTGCCTAAAAATTGGGACACACCTGGTAGTCTATTGCTATTGTCGGCTTGAATTAAGCAACTCTTTAAAGGCAGCCTCAGTGACACCCATATTTCTATGATAATCCCCTTTTTCATGAATGAGCGGCCCGTTGTACTCGGCGGCTGCCTGCCGCAACGCGGGCTGATTCCAGGCGGCCTGCAGTCGTTGCGCCAGCTCAGAGGGCGAGCGAGGTGACACCAAATATCCGTTAAGGCCATCGGAAATCCATTCCCGATTAGCCGGGATATCGGAAACAACAGGGAAGGCGCCACAAGCCATCGCCTCTAACAATGATAGTGATGCACCGTCGGACAGTGACGTCGAAACGTACAGCGCTGCAGAACGGAGCAGGTGGGGCATCCGGCCTGAATCGACGCGACCGATAAAGGACACCCGCTGGCCCAAATTCAACATCGCGGCCCTGCTTTTAAGAAAGGACAGTTGGTCGCCCTCACCCGCCAGGTATATCTGAAGCGGGGAGCCAAGTTGCTCGAGTTCGTGAGCGGCCAAAAGAAGCGTCTCCAAGTTACTTACGGATACCAGCGCCCGGTTGCTCAGGCAGAGCGGTGCCCGCGGCAGCTTGGGGGACGGAGCAAAAAAAACGCGCGTGTCAACTCCGTATTGGAGTGTCAAAATAGGCTTGTTAAGCGCCATATACTTTGGCAGCAGCTGCGTCATGTGCTCGGCTGGGGAGGTAACTATATCAGCGCGACTTAGCGCAAAGCGTGCTGCCCAGCGGTGCAAAACAGATTTATTGGGAATAACCAAAATATCCGACCCGTGCAGTGAGACAATCAGGGGGCAGCCGGGCGGACGGACCAGAGCACCAAGGACGCCGTAGCTGGATAAAAAATGAGCGTTCAATAGATCAGGCCGGATATGGCGTACGGCCGTCCAGAGCTGCGGCAGTTTGAGTAGATAGTGCCAATTAGTGCGCTCGTAATGAATTTGCCGGCGGCCGGCCAGGTTATACAAATCAAGGCCAGGCTCGGGTTCGGCCGGCGTAAGCGAAACAATGCTGACCCGGTGGCCCCGGTCGCGAAAATAGCCGGCCCAACGGCGGGTATGAATTGAAGCGGCGTGCGCCAGGAAGCAGATTTTCATTAGCTTTCCACAGAGCTAGGGACGAGGTACATCGTGCCGCCGGGCGGCATCTCGCCAACTTCGGGCTTTCGCATATAAACGATGACCGGCATAAGAACCCAGCGCCAGGCGTAAAAAGAACGGTTTTAGCATACAAGCCGGGTAATGCTTTATGGCCTGGCCCAAATGCTTCCGAGCCAGGCCCGGCTGCCCGCTGCTAAGGTAACGCCAGGCAATATTGAGATGGGCCCCGCAATAGGCCCGGCCCCGTTTACTCAGTATGGACGACGGCAAATTGGGTTCAGAATACAATTTATCAAATATAGCCAAGGTATCTCTCGCCTTGATATGGGCTTGTTTATGCATATTGGCCGGGTGCAGGCGATACTTGGCCAGATATTGGTTAATGTAGCCAAACGGGAATTTGCGACTGAGCCGCAGCCACAGGTCCCAATCGACCGTCGTTCTCAGTGACTCGTCAAACAGGCCGCTTGTTTCAAAACATTGCCGCCGGATCCCAACGGTTGGCATGGCGATAAAGTTGCCGGTTAACAATATTCTCTCAAATATCCAGCCGGTCGCTTGAGGTTTGCCAGGCATGACGCCGGTAATGTTTCCTTGCGCATCCATATAATAGCAGTTAGCCGAAACAACCCCAACTTCTGGATGCCGGTCGAGATAAGCGGCTTGCAACTCCAATTTTTGGGGCAGCCAAGCATCGTCGGCATCGAGAAAGGCAATCAGTTCTCCGCTGCTGTGCCGAATGGCCAGGTTTCTGGCAGCCGCATAGCCCCGGTTCTCCTGGTAAATGTATTGCACGGCATCACCATAATCGGCCACAACCTGGCTGGTATTGTCAGCTGAACCGTCATCCACGACAATAACTTCAAAGTCTAGAAAGGTTTGATCCAAAACGCTCCGAATGGCTTCGGCGAGATAATGACCGTAATTATAGGTGGGAATGATAACGCTAAATTTGGGTGACGTGAGCATGGTTCAGCAGGCTGCTACTTGCAAAGTAG
>JBFGLD010000214.1:0-7850 GCA_041576335.1 Anaerolineae bacterium
ACAGCCGCTCGTTGAGATAGCTGCGCTGCAGGCCGTCGCCGTGCTCGCCGCTGGTCACGCCGTTATACTTAAAGACCAACTCCGCTCCGGCTGCGCTCAGTTCTCGCATGGTCTGAACGCCTTGGACTGTTTTGAGGTTGATCAAGGGCCGAATATGCAGGCAGCCGGCCGAGGCGTGAGCATACAGCGCCAGGCGGGTTTCGAAGCTCTCGGCCAGGGCCAATATGTCGGCCACGTAGTTGGGCAGCGTCTCGACCGGTACTGAGAAGTCTTCAATGACCGGGATCGGCTTATAATCGCCGCGGATGCTCATCAGCAGGCCCAGGCCCACCTTGCGCACGCCCCACACGTTGGCCTGAGCCTGGGCTGTCGTGGCCCGGGCAAAGTGATTTCCCAGGCCGTGCCGGGCCAGGTGCCGCTCCAGGCGATCCAGCTTGGCCGTTAGTTCGGCTTCGCCATCACCATAAAACTCAACCACCAGAGTCGCCTCAGGCGTACCCTTAACAAAGGTGAGCATGCGGGCGTACTGCGGCTGCTGGCGGGTCAGTTCGACCAGCAAACGATCCATTAACTCCACTGCGGATGGGTTCAACTCCAGAATCACATTGGTAGCTTCCATCGCGGCGATCAAGTCATCGAATTGGATGATGCCCAGGGCGGTCTTGGCCGGGCGCGGCATCAGGTTGAGGGTCACCTCGGCAATGACGGCCAGGGTCCCTTCCGAGCCGCACAGTAGCTGAGCCAGGCTTGGCCGGTGAGGGCGCCCTGACGGATCGCCCGGATGCCGGCCCGGGGCAGTGGGCAGCATATAGTTGAGATTGTAGCCGCTGGCCCGGCGCCAGTGACGCGGCCAGTTGGCCCGAATGTCAACCTCATTCCTCTCGATAATTTGGCAGACGGTGTCCCACAACTCGGCTGCCCGGCCGCTGCCCCGGCCCGCACCAAGTTCCACCAGGCTGCCATCCGCCAGCACGGCCTGCATAGAACGCACGTGGTCGACAAACATGCCGTACAGAATCGAGTGCGCGCCGGTGGCATTGTTGCCGATGCAGCCGCCGATACAGGCCCGGTCGCCACTGGCCGGGTCGGGACCGACCATCAAGTTATAGGGTTTAAGGTACTGGTTCAACATCCCTACGGTGAGGCCCGGCTGCACCCGCACCTCGCGCGCGCTGAGGTCAAGCTTGACAATTTCGCGTAGATATTTCGAAGTATCTATCACCACTGCCTCACCCACCGCTTGCCCGGCCAGCGAGGAGCCGCCGCCTCGGGGCAGCACCGGCGCGTTGTACGCAGCGCAGATCTCCATAGTGGCTACCAAATCTTCGATCGTGCGGGGGATCACCACCCCAACCGGCATGATTTGGTAGTTGCTGGCATCCGTAGCGTAAAGGGTTCGCGTAATCCGATCAAAACGGATCTCGGCCCGGGTTCGCTGTTGAAGTTCGCGGGTCAGATCGGTCAGGTTTGTCTGGGGCACATCCAACTCCTAATAGCGTTTTAACCCATCAAATTTTTACCATAACAGCCGTCACGCCTTATGCGGTATTGGTGACGGTTATCTCTTTCTGCTAAAAAGGCGACCAGCAAAATCATAGCCTCACAACGGCTGCTCGGCGCACAAGCCGGATCAGGCTATCATAGTCGAAAAAGAATTGATAACCATACTGTACTGATAGTCGCGGCCCTGCGCAAATTAGGTCGCGCTGCGAGTACAGCGGCGGACATTACCCAAGCCCTGCTCCCCAACTTCGTAGTCCGTTGACAGTGTTATGGCTTCGTGGTAAAATGCAGCCACTTTATGTCATACTGTAGGACGCCCCCAATCTCAAATGAGACATCTTTATAAGTCACCCCAAAGATGGGACATTGGTGAAAACGTTATTCGTTAGTGATAAGGTCGTCGAGCATCTGTATAGCCCTAGCATTGCCGAACGTTACAAGGATATTGACTTAATTATAGGCTGCGGCGACCTGCCTTATTACTATCTGGAATTTCTTCTGTCTGTGCTGAACGTACCGCTGCTATACGTGCACGGAAATCACGATCCGGAAAAGGAATATCTTGCTGACGGAACAACAATTACCGGTCCGGCCGGGGGCGTCAATTTGCATGGATTAACCCATGAAGAAAACGGTTTGCTCTTGGCTGGGTTAGAAGGCTCGATCCGCTACCGGGAGGGGCTTTTTCAATACAACCAACAAGAAATGTGGCTTAACGTGGCCTACCTAATCCCCATGCTGCTCGTTAATAAGATGCGCTATGGTCGCTACCTCGACATTTTGGTGACACATTCGCCCCCATACGGTATTCACAATGGAGACGATCGCGTCCACGTCGGGTTTAAGGCATTTTTGTGGTTGATGAAAATGTTTAGACCTCGCTACCTAGCCCATGGTCACCGCCATGTTTACAATCCCTCCGAAGCCACGGAGACACAGTTCTTGGATACCAAAGTAATTAATATCTACCCTTACAAATTATTAAACCTGAAAGTGGAGGACGCCCAATGAGTCAAAACGGTTTACGTGTTGCTTTTCAGGGCGAGCGAGGGGCTTATAGCGATGCGGCGGCCGTTACTTATTTCGGTGACACGGCCCAGCCGATGCCCTGCAAGGATTTTGATGATGTGTTTCAGGCGGTCACCTCTCAGCAAGCCGACCATGGCATCTTGCCCTTGGAAAACTCACTGGCCGGCAGCATTCATCGTAATTATGATCTACTGGTGCGCTATGAGTTATTTGTTGTGGGCGAAGTACAGATTCCCATTGCCCATCAATTGATTGCCCAACCCGGCGTGAGCCTAGCCGATATCGATAAGGTCTACTCCCATCCCCAAGCGCTGGCTCAGTGCGAACATTCGATCACCAAATTGTTGCCCCAGGCCCAGCGGGTGGTAACCTATGACACTGCCGGCAGCATCAAAATGATAAGCGAGCAAAACATTACCGACGGGGCCGGTCTGGCCAGCCGGCGAGCCGCCGAAATTTACGGCATGAACATTCTTCAAGCCGATATGCAGGATGATGCCGAAAATTACACTCGCTTTGCCGTAGTTGCCCGCCAGCAAGTCGTGCCGGAAGGCGAGGCCAAAACCTCGATTGTATTTTCGATGAAAAATGTTCCCGGCGCTCTCTTCAAATGCCTGGCCGTCTTTGCTCTGCGCGATATCGACCTGACCAAAATGGAGTCTAGACCCTTGCAAGGCAAGCGGTGGGAATATTTCTTTTATATTGATTTTGTGGGCAGCCAATACGAAGAACGCTGCCGCAATGCCCTTAGTCATTTGCAGGAGGTAACGACTTTCCTAAGGGTGTTAGGTTCCTATCCGCGGGCGGTGTGATATGGACCGGGAGAATAGAGTCATCAGCGTGTTCGGCAGCAGCGCGCCGCGACCCGGTTCGGCCGATTATGAAGGCGCTCGCACCGTGGGCCGGCTGTTGGCGGAGGCCGGTTTTACCGTACAAACCGGTGGCTATAGTGGGGTAATGGCAGCGGCCAGCCAGGGAGCCGGCGAAGCGGGCGGACACGTGATCGGCGTCACCAGCATTTTGGTGGAGGCGTATCGCCCGATGCCGGCTAATCAATGGGTTCAGGAAGAGATAAAACACCCAACCCTGCGCGAACGCCTGCTCTATTTGGTGGACAACTGTGATGGGGCCATTGTTATGCCCGGCGGCATCGGTACTCTGTCGGAAATGGCCTTGTTTTGGAGCTTTTTGCAGGTGGGTGAGGTTTCTCCCTGCCCTCTGGTTTTGGTGGGAGGCCAATGGCAGCGCACCCTGGCCGCTTTTATTGATCAGGATTACGTCAAACCTGATTACCAGGCATTGGTCACCGTGGTGCGTACGGCCGACGAAGCCGTTAAAAAGATCGTCGGGCATTTTGAGTTGAACGAATTAAGATAACTCTAAGCTGCTTCCGGCTAAGGAAAACGCCGTAGGCCGGGGGGTTAGGGGGTCACAACCAATGGATACTACCGGGGTAGCTCCCCCCAACTTACTCCCCCATTTTCCGTGCTGAAAGAACGATGGCTTGCATCGTGGAATGCTGTGAGCGAAAATCACCCGTTGATTAGTTTTACACTTATTGGGGATGATTTTTTGCCGCCGTAGTTTGAGTAGCCGCTTTTGCCGTATCAAAAGATGCTTGTGGCCATAAATAACAGCTTGGATAAATATTGTCAACCGATTTTTAGAAAATCCTTTTCGGGGCAAGCGCATGTCTATCATCGACGCCGTTACTATTAGGCCGGTTCTCCCAGATGAGCTGGATGAAGTGGCTCGTCTGCATACCCTCGGCTTTGGAGGTGATCCGCACGAACGGGTAAAATGGCTTAGCAAAAATCCCCGTTACAACTATTCCCACATTATCGTGGCCCAGTTCAAGGATCAAATAATCGGCACAACCACTGTTTTTCCGGCCCAAATGTGGTTGAGCGGCGTGCCGGTGAGTGTAGGCGCAGTCGCCGGCGTGATGGTGGTGCCCAAGTTCCGTCGCAAGGGGGTGGCCTCTAAAATGATCGGGTTTGGCATTGTACGTATGCTGGCCGAAGGCCGGGCGATGTCGGTTCTTTTCCCCTTTTCCCATAAATACTACAATAAATTTGGTTACGGTACGGTTGGTGACGCGCACGTTTACCGCATTAACCCGGCCAACCTGATAATTTTCGAAGAGGGACGCAACGTGCGCCCGTTCGAACCGAGCGATTTGCCGATGATGCGGGTGATATACAAAGGCCAAATGACCTGGCATAATGGTTGGTTTACCCGCAGCAACGCCTGGTGGGACGAGATTGTCGCCCGCTGGCCCAACATCATGGTTTTTGATAACGAGGGCATGATTGAAGGCTACTTTTCATACGAGATCAAAACTGCGAGCCGGGGTGAACGCGTGCTACATGTGCGCGAGTTTTTTGCTGCGGAGGATCCGGCGTTACGCGGTTTGATTGGTTACCTGGCGGTCCAAAATGATGGGGATGTGATTGAATATCTGGCCCCGCCTAATACGCCCTTACGCCACGCACTCCACCAACCCATAGCCGATGATGCTCAGAATAGAGGCTGGATCTTCAATGATCTGTGCCACATCACGCCCGGTCCCATGGCGCGCATTATCAACCTGCCCGCCGCTCTGACGGCACGTTTCTACACCCGTGGCGTCTCCGGAGAACGGGTGCTTCAAGTTAAGGATCCGCTCATTTCGACTAACGAAGAGCCGGTCCAGTTCCGGGTCGTCGACGGCCGGCCCGAAACGCATACCGGGACTAGTGTTGAACCCCACGTTCAGACCGATATTCTGACTATATCGCAAATTTTGTGCGGATATCTTTCGGCCGAGGATGCGCGTCTTCTGGGACGCCTGCAAGCCGATGAAGCGACATGCTCTTGGCTGGACCGGGTGGTCGCCGATATGCCGCTCTATATTCAGGCCGGAGATTGGTTCTAAAGAATTTGAATTTCCACTTGACAAATCTCAAAATAGTTGTATAATACTTCACAGTAGTACAACTAAAAACTCTCTCTGGTCGGAGCCGCAGGGTTTTAGGAACTATTTTCCCGGCGGTTTTTTTGTTGCCTTGATCAGCCTGCGGCACGTCCCGGTCATTCCGATTCACGGGGCAGGCAGCGGTCGCGCTCAAACGGCTGCTAAAACTTGCGGTTCATGCCGGAGAAGTTCATTATTAAGCTAATATTGCGAGCTTTCTCGGAAAGTCCTTCGCAGCGAACCGGTTACGCCCCGGGAACAGATTGCGTCTAGGTAAGCCCATGATGCAGAGGTGCGAATATCGCTTTCTGAATAGGCTCCATTTTAATTTGGGAGGTATCCTGCCCGTGTTAAACAAAATGACAGGTACGGTCAAATGGTTTGATATGTCAAAAGGCTACGGCTACATTGAAGCTGGAAATGGTGAGGAAGTCTTCGTTCATTATCAAGACATCATTTCCAATGGTCTAAAGACCTTGCTCGATGGGGATCGCGTTGAATTTGCGGTTAGAACCAAGCCGAGTGGCCCGGTAGCCCTGGAGGTTACACGCCTCTAGGTGTTACGCAATTATTAAACGAATTGACCGCCCCGGATTTTCCGGGGCTTTTTTGTGAGGTTGAAATGAAAACAAATAAATTGAAATTAATTCCCCTGGGGGGCTTGGGTGAAGTTGGTAAAAATATGCTGGCAATCGAATACGGTCGCAATGTGCTGATCATTGATGCCGGAGTCATGTTTCCCGAACACGATATGCTTGGTATCGACCTGGTCATTCCTGATTACACCCATTATCTGAAAGATAAAAAAGATTGGGTTCGGGGCATAGTGGTGACCCACGGACACGAAGATCATATCGGCGCACTACCCTATTTGTTAGCCGAACTCGACACCCCGGTATATGCCACCCGCTTGACCGCCGGGCTCATCGAAGTGAAGCTGCGGCAAAGGGGGCTCAGCGGCCAGGCCAAGTTGAATCTCGTCAAGCCGGGTGAGCGCCAAATGTTAGGCGGCTTGTTCGACGTCGAGTTCTTCCACGTCTGCCACTCGATTCCCGACTCGGTCGGCTTGGCAGTACGGACACCGGTCGGTCTCATCGTCCATACGGGCGACTTTAAATTTGACCATACGCCGAGTTGGGGCGATCCGCCCGACTTTGGGGCACTGGCCCGCTTTGGTTCCGAGGGTGTGTTGGTATTGCTGTCTGACAGCACTAATGCCGATAACCCCGGGTCCACCCCCTCCGAAAAAACGGTCGATGAGGGGCTGGATCAGGTATTCCGTCAGGCCCAGGGCCGGATTATTGTGACGACGTTTGGCTCGCTAATCTCGCGGGTGCAGCAAATTATTAATGCAGCGGCCCAACACAATCGGGTCGTTGCCATCGACGGGCGCAGCTTAGAAGAAGCTGTCGAGCGGGCCCAAGTGCTGGGATATCTGGATGTGCCTCCGGGGCTTTTGGTCGACCTGGCTAAATTAAAAGGCCGACCCGCTGATCGGGTTACCATTATCGCCACCGGCAGCCAGGGTGAACCTAGCGCTGCGCTGGGCCGCATGGCCGATGGTCGCCATCGCCATATCACGATCAGGGAAGGCGATACCGTCGTAATGTCCGCGCGGGTCATTCCTGGCAATGAGCAAATAGTTGGGCGGGCCATCAATAACCTCTTTAAACGGGGAGCGCGGGTCATTCACGGCCGTTCCGGCAACGTCCATGTCAGCGGGCACGCCAGCCAAGAAGAACTAAAATTGCTGCTCAGCCTGGTCAAGCCGAAATTCTTTATCCCAGTCCACGGTGAGCTGCGTCATCTGCATGCCCACGCCGAATTGGCACGTGTTCAAGGTATCCCTAACGAAAATATCTTTGTCATTCAAAATGGCATGGTTGTTGAAGTTGATCAAGATGAAGCGCGGGTGGTCGAGCGAATCCCCGGCGGCTGGGTCTTCGTCGATGGCAGTGGTGTAGGCGATGTCGGTCCGACCGTGCTGCGGGACCGTGAAATCCTATCGCAGGATGGCTTTGTGCTAGCCGTCGTTCGCTTGGATGCAAAAACGCGAGACTTGCGCGAGCGGCCAAAGATCATTACGCGCGGCTTTGTCTTCGTCAAAGAGCAGATGGACTTGATCGAACGGGCCGAAGACGAGCTCATCGCTGCCATGCGGCAGGATGGTCACGATCCGCAAAAAACCATCCGCAAAACCCTGGCCGAGCTGCTTTATGAGGAAACACAACGCCGGCCTATGATTATGCCCGTGGTTATCGAGGGGTAGTCATTCCGGATGTTGAAGACCTAATACAATTCGCTACGCGTGTTTTTCGATCTTTCATCTCCGGCGAAGCCTAATAGATTATTGCGTACCGCC
>JBFGLD010000215.1:0-7850 GCA_041576335.1 Anaerolineae bacterium
AATTAGAGATGGATTTTGAGGTGATCGATTGGCCTGATCGGTTACTCGCCGGCGAGATCGGTTGGCTCGCCATTTTTCCGGACGGCCGCTTGACCCCCGGCAAAACCTGGCCCCGTATCGCCTTACTTTCCGGATCGTTCAACCCCTTACACCGCGGACACCAGGTTATGGCCCAAGTTGCGGCTGATATATTGCAGCAGGACGTTTTTTTTGAACTCCCCTTAATTAATGCCGATAAAGCTGCGATCGATAAGGCGGACGTCAAGCGTCGCACAGCCCAATTTACCGATGTGGCTACCGTGATTCTCTCGTGCGCGCCTCTTTTTAGTCAAAAGGCCCAGCTTTTTCCCCACAGTGTGTTTATCGCCGGCATTGATACGGTTGAACGTTTGCTGCAGCCGCGCTTTTATGATGGCAGCCCGCCGAAAATGATAGCCTCGCTCGAACTGATTCGTCAGGCCGGCTGTCGGTTTTTGGTAGCCGGCCGCGTATTGCGGTATAATCGCTTCCTGACCTTAGACAATCTTGATCTACCGGCCGGTTATGAAGATTTGTTTGAGCAAATTCCTGAAGATTGTTTTCGGGTAGACATTTCTTCAACGGCGATTCGAGCAGCCCACCAGGAGTCGTGACATAAATTGACAAATCACCTTGGCTCAGGCTATTATCCCCTTTGTTAAGCAGCCACCTTTGCCCGCACGGATGAGATTAATCTGATTATCAGCGACCCCAAGGCGCCTGGGGATATAGTTCCGCAGCTGCTGCAGCAGCAGATGTTGAGGTGATGTTAGTTTGACGAGCGGCAGGCAGTCAGGGTGGCTTTGGTCGGGAATAGGGGAATGCTCCTGCGGCAGATGTTGGAGTCTGCCGGAAATCCCGACCAGCTTTTTCGTTTCGCAGCCAATATTTTCTGGGGTAAGGGGACACAATTGTCCGGCAAACCTATTCTTCAAATGTCTAATATTAGCAAAAATTTTGCGGGTGTCCACGCCCTTCGGACGGTAGACTTCGACCTGTATCTCGGCGAAGTCCACGCTTTGCTGGGGGAAAATGGTGCCGGAAAATCTACGCTTATAAAAATTATCACCGGCGTTCACCAGCCTGATGGGGGTAAAATCTACTTGAATGGGCAAGAGGTTCATTTTGCCGACCCTCGTGCCCCCCGGCAGCACGGTATTGCTGCGATTTACCAGGAACCCAGCCTTTTTCCCGATCTTGATATTGCCGAGAATATTTTTGTGGGCCGCCAGCCTACGCGGACCGGTGGTCAGGTAGATTGGGGGCAGATGTATGATGCAGCGGCAGATCTACTGGTCTCACTCAGCGTACACTTAGACCCGAAAACTAAAGCCCGAAATTTGAGTGTTGCTCAACAGCAAATGGTCGAAATCGCCCGGGCGCTGTCGGTACAGGCCAAGATCTTGATCATGGACGAGCCGACTTCCTCCCTGACCTTAGCCGAAGTGGACGATCTGTTTCGGATTGTGCGCCGGCTGCGACAGGCAGGTACGGCCATCGTTTTCATCTCTCACCGGCTGGAGGAATTGTTTGAACTGGCCGACCGCGTTACCGTCCTGCGCGATGGCAACTATGTTGATACCAAACCGATTGCTGAAGTAAATACCGAATCGCTCATTCAGATGATGGTTGGGCGCACGCTTGCCGATCTCTTCCCAAAGCAGGAAGTTGTCGCCGGTGAGATAGTTATGCAGGTTGAGGGCTTAACCCGGGCCGGCGTCTTTGGGGATATCTCCTTTGAGTTGCGCAAAGGGGAAATTCTGGGGATGGCCGGTTTGGTCGGCGCAGGTCGCACCGATGTCGCCCGTACGATTTTTGGAGTCGATCCGGCCACCCGCGGCACTATCAAAATTGGCGGCCAGGAAGTCACCATCACCAGCCCCCAACGGGCCATGCGGCTTGGCCTGGCCTACGTTCCGGAAGATCGGCAGCACCATGGCCTGGTGTTGCCCATGCGCATCTCGCATAATATTACGCTGCCCCTTTTATCCCATTTCGCCAAAGGCGGCTGGGTAGATACCGAAAGTGAGCTGCAATCGGCCCAGCAGGCCGCGACACAAATGGAGGTGCGAGCGACCGGAATTTGGCAAAAAGTGCGGGAATTGTCGGGCGGCAACCAACAGAAAGTAGTGCTGGCCAAATGGTTGGCTACCCGACCTCGCATCCTTATTTTAGATGAACCGACTCGGGGTATTGATGTGGGAACTAAGGCCGCGGTCCATGGCCTGATGAGCGAGCTGGCTGCCCAAGGTATTGCGATTTTGATGATTTCTTCGGAACTTCCGGAGATCTTAGGCATGAGCGATCGAATTTTGGTTATGCGCGAAGGACAGCTTACCGCTCATTTCAGCCGTGCCGAGGCTACCCAAGAAAAAATCATGCTCGCAGCAACGCAAACGTTAGAGAAGATCTGATCAAGTCACAATGGCAACACAATCAAACGAAGTTTCTAAGCAAAATATTTTTCTAACGCTGGGGCGCTTTCGGGAGACAGGGATAACCTTTTTCATCATTTTGCTGGTTATCATTGTCAGTCTACGCACGCCAAACTTCTTGACGTTTGCCAATTTCCGCGATATCCTGCTAAACATTTCCATCCTGGCCATCGTTGCCTTGGCCCAAACCATGGTGATCATTACCCGAGGCATCGATCTTTCGGTCGGCTCCCAAATTGGCTTGGTGGCTATGATGGTTTCATTTGTTCTTGTTGAGAATCCGGAATTGTCGCCGGTGTTGGCTGTATTATTGGGCATGGCCTTGGGCTGCGTGCTGGGAAGTTTCAATGGTCTGATCATCACCGTCGGCGGCGTACCACCCATTATTGCGACCTTGGGCACGCTGAGCATCTATCGGGGCGCTGTATTCCTTTACAGCGAAGGGACGTGGGTTAACGCTTTTGAGATGCCGCAGCCCTTCAAGCTGTTGGCCAAAGGGACCCCGCTGGGCTTACCCAACCTCGTCATCATCGCTCTCGTCATCGCCGCTATTGTCTTCTACTTTTTGAACTACACGCGACCCGGCCGGGATATCTATGCCGTGGGCAGTAATCCCGACGCAGCCAAAGTTGCCGGCATTCGAGTGCAGCGTATTATTTTTATGGTCTACGTAATTTCCGGGTTGTTATGCGGCCTGGCCGGCGTTCTATGGGCGTCCCGTTTTGAGGCAGCGCAAACCAACACGGCGCTAGGATTTGAGCTGCAAACGGTCGCGGCTGCCGTTGTCGGCGGGGTCAATATCTTTGGCGGGAGTGGCACCGTCTCCGGTGTGCTGCTGGGCGCATTGCTGCTGGGCATTATCAATAATGCGCTGACGCTGGTACGGATATCACCGTTTTGGCAGCTGGCCGCCCAGGGAGCGCTGATTTTGCTGGCCGTGGTGATCGACTCCTTCATTTTGCGGCGCCTACAGCAAACCCTTTCGTTGAGGAAGGGCGTATGACTCAACGGGCTGAATCTCAATCGCAACCCGCGACCATCAGTACGCAGCCTCCTCAGGCGTCCCTGGTAAGCTTTTTCTTGCGTTGGGAGTGGATGCTGCTGGCATTAATTCTTATTGTTAGCGTTGTTAATAGCCTGCTTTCCCCCTTCTTTCTGCGAACCAACAATCTTTTCAGAACCGCCTCCGACTTAATGGAGCTGGGGTTAATGATGCTGCCCATGGTCTTTATTATTATCACCGCCAATATCGATCTTTCCGTAGCGTCGACTTTAGGCATGTGCGCCTCGTTTATGGGTTGGCTTTTCAACAACGGCTGGAATATCTGGCCGGCGGCGGGCGCAGCCCTGGTATTAGGTGGCTTGGCCGGCGGTTTGAACGGATATCTAATTGCCAAAGTCAAACTTCCGGCCTTGGTTGTGACGCTGGGTACATTTGCCTTCTACCGGGGTATCGCCTTTGTACTGTTGGGAGATCAGGCCGCTCGAGGCTATCCGGCAACCTTCACCTATCTGGGACAGGGGAAGATAGCCGGTACTCCCATACCGTTCTCATTGATTTTATTCCTGGTTTTGGCTCTAATATTTGGGTTGGTGCTGCACAAGACAACGTTCGGCCGCTTCTTGTATGCCATTGGCAATAATGAGGAGGCGTGTCGCTTTTCAGGCGTTGCGGTTGACCGTATCAAAATTACCATCTTCGTTGTCTCCGGCATCATGTCCGCTTTGGCGGGAATCGTACTGGCAGCGCGCTTTGGCAGCACCCGGCCCGACATTGGCCTCGGCCTGGAGCTCGATGTGATTACCGCAACCGTGCTCGGCGGAATTGATATTTTCGGCGGTAGTGGTACCATGATTGGAGCGGTATTATCGCTGGTGTTGATTGGGATAATGCGTTTTGGCATGAGCCTGGTCAATATCCAGGGCCAGGTTCAGAGTATTGCCATCGGCTTTCTGCTTATTCTGGCAATTTTAGTGCCTTACGTTGCACGTAAGC
This sequence comes from Anaerolineae bacterium, assembly GCA_041576335.1. Taxonomy (GTDB): domain Bacteria; phylum Chloroflexota; class Anaerolineae; order 4572-78; family J111; genus JANQQF01. Next base: position 4,450 of record JBFGLD010000215.1, read on the forward strand.
TGTCGAGTGGAGGGTTTAGCCTCAATCGAAACGCAATATTCTCGACGGTAGTCGCCATCGTCGTGGTCTTTCTCTTTAGCAGTTTTTTTAGCTGGTCGCGAGCGCCGGTGCTGGTTACACCGACGCCGACGCCGATACCTCCGACGCCGACGCCGGTACCGGCCGTATTTTTGCAGCCCACGCCAACCGCCGCTACAATCCCACCTACGCCCACACCTCGCCCGACGCCGACACCCCAACCCACGCCGACACCTGGCCCAACCGACCCGGCAGAGGGCGGAGCCGCTGCGAGCCCAACGCCGACCGAACCGCCGAAACCCACTGAAGACATGCTCGAGGTTCCGGCCGGGCCGTTTAGCTTTGGAAACGATAATAGTGAACAAAACGAAGGGCCTGCTCAAACCATAGAGTTACCGGTGTTCCAAATCGACCGCTTCGAAGTAACAAATGACGATTTTGCCTTGTATGTGAATGCCACCGCTTACCAAACCGAAGCTGAGCGCGAAAGTGCCAAGAAAACGTGGCAATCTTACGCGGAGAATAAAGGCAACCACCCCGTGGTTAAGGTCAGCTGGAATGATGCTAAAGCGTTTTGTGAATGGTTAGGTAAACGCTTGCCCACCGAAATGGAATGGGAAAAGGCGGCCCGGGGCGAGGCGGGTAATCTGTTCCCGTGGGGCAATACCTTTGAACCGAACCGGGCCAATATTAAAGCCAGCGGAATTCGCGGCACGGTCGCCGTGGGGAGTTTCCCCAACGGAGCCAGCCCGTACGGGGTCGAAGACCTGGCCGGCAACGTCTGGGAATGGACGGCCGATCCTTACCAAGCTTATCCAAACAGCAATTATCAGGACCCATTCTACAGCGACGATTTTCGAGTAACCCGGGGCGGCGGCTGGTTTGACGAGGAACCTCAACTGCTGGCCACCAACCGGTCTGCGGCCGTACCGACCGCAGCCAATGATGACCTTGGGTTTCGCTGTGCAAGGTGAAATGGTGTAACCTGACTGTCCGAAAGGAGGAAGAAAATATCGAAGAACATGTCTGGACGTGGCAAAAAAGTTTTTTTGCTGCAGATAACGGCTATCTCTAATATATCTCGGTTAAATAATAAAGGAGAGTATAGGATGTTTAAGAAATTCAAAAATATGTTGTCAATTCTGTTGCTGCTTGTACTTCTGGGTACGGTGGCGACCTCTGCTTTGGCAGCGCCTGCCTTCCAGGCTGATAAGACAATTGTAGATATTGCTGTTGAGGACGGGCGCTTTACCACACTTGTAACAGCGCTCCAGGCAGCCGACTTGGTAGAGACACTGAGCGGTGAGGGGCCCTTCACCGTATTCGCCCCTACCGACGACGCATTTGCCAAGCTTCCTGAAGGTACGCTGGACTCGCTGTTAGCGGATATTCCCGCCCTCACCGACGTACTGCTTTATCACGTAGTGCCGGGCCGTGTCCTGGCCGCCGACGTGGTTGGCTTAACCTCGGCCGATACCGTATTGGGCCAACCGCTGTCAATTTCCGTTGACGGCGAAACGGTGATGATCAATGACTCCCAGGTTGTCATCACCGATATTGAGGGGAGCAATGGGGTCATTCACGTCATCGACACGGTGTTAATTCCCGAATCCGAGCCAGCCATGGCCGAACAACCGGCCATGATGGAAGCCGCGGCCTGCGAAGAGGATTACAGCGTCCAGGCGGATGACTGGCTCAGTAAATTGGCTGACAAATTCTATGGAGACGTCCTGGCCTTCCCGGCCATCTTCGAAGCAACGAATGCTGCGGCCTCAGCAGACAGCAGCTATGCTACGATTGCCAACGCCGATTTGATCGAGATTGGTTGGAAACTGTGCATTCCCAGCTCAGAGAATGCCCAGGCTATCTTGGCCGGCGAAGCTCCGGCAATGACTGAAGCGATGGCCCCGGCTGAGATGCCCGCCGGCGAAGGTCTGACCTATGTGCTCGTTCCCAAAAACCTGGGCAACCCTTACTTTGATACGGGTAATTCCGGCGCTCAAGAAGCTGCGGCCGAATTAGGGGTGACGGTACTTTACCAGGGTTCGGCCACTGCCGACGCCACCGAGCAGATTCAACTGCTCAACTCGCTGATCGCCCAACAGGTGAATGGCCTGGCGATCTCAGCCAACGACGCCGATGCCCTCGTGCCGACCGGCCAGGCCGCCATAGAGGCCGGCATACCGGTGGTCAGTTGGGATGCTGCAATTGCTCCGGGAGGTCGCACAGTCCACATCAACCAAGCGGTAGCGGAAGATATTGGCCGCGGTCAGGTCCAACTCATTTCCGAGCTAATCGGTGGCGAAGGGCAAATCGCTATTCTCAGCGCGACGTCCACGGCGCCCAACCAAAACGAGTGGATCAATTGGATGGAAGAAGAGTTGACCAAGCCCGAGTATGCCAACATCGAGTTGGTGGCTACGGTTTACGGTGACGACGAGGATGAAAAGAGCTATAACGAGGCCCAGGGCTTGATGAAAACCTACCCTGAACTGAAAGGCATTATTTCGCCGACCACCGTCGGCGTGGCCGCAGCCGCGCGAGCCGTGCAGGATGCCGGCAAGGTCGGCCAGGTCATGGTCACCGGGCTTGGTACACCCAATCAAATGCGCGAGTACGTCAAGAGCGGCGCGTCGCCTGCTTTTGCCCTCTGGAACCCGGCCGACCTGGGCTACCTGGCCATCTACGCACTTAACGCGATCGCTTCCGGACAAATTGAGGGTAATCCGGGCGATACGTTCGAAGCCGGCAAGCTGGGAAGCTATACGATCGACGAAAATGGTGTCGTTCTACTTGGACCGCCAACCGTGTTCAATGCTGATAACATCGATGATTTCAATTTCTAAGTGCAAGAGCTGACGGGTCACCATATTCCGTCAGATATTGAGTACTTACATTTTTCTCCTTGATGCTGCCCGGTCCGTTGTGATCGTGGACCGGGCAGCTATCTTTCGGATCTTTCAAAAAACTTAATCTGATTATCCAAAGGAGGATGATTGAATGATTTGCCAGAGGAACGCCCGAATCGCCCTTTGCGGAGCGGTCACCGCCTTGGTACTGAGCGTTATTGCTGCCTGTGGACCGGCTCCCACACCCGAAACCGTCACCGTGGTCGAGACCGTTGTAGTGAGAGAAACGGTCGAAGTTGAAAAAGAGGTCGTCAAGGAGGTCGTCAAAGAAGTCGAGGTCGTGCAGACCGTTGAAGTTGAAAAAGAGGTCATCAAGGAAGTAGAAGTTGTCCAGACCGTTGAGGTTGAAGTTGAAGCCGCCGTTGAATGCTCCACCAGAAAAGATAATTACAAAATCGGTTTCGCTAACCTGACCGAAGATATCGTCTTTACCAAGCTGGTTCGTGAGGGTATTGAGCAGGCAGCCGCGGACGC